>JAHEXP010000022.1 GCA_023252055.1 Coriobacteriia bacterium | reverse complement strand
GCAAGGTGGTATGAAGAAGTAGAGGTGAGGAAGGACCTCACTGGACGGGACCGCATCGCAACTGGCATCAGACGGGAGGCTTGATAGCGATGAGCAAGGTCATCCATATCGATCCGGAGGCACCCTCAGCCGAAGCCATAAACTTGGCGGCTTCGGTGCTCCGGGACGGCGGGATCGTCATTTTCCCGACCGAGACCGTGTACGGCATCGGAGCCGCTGCAACGTCGTGCATCGGCCCGCAGGAGATCGTCGACATCAAGATGCGCCCGGCCTCCAAGCCCCTCCCGTGGCTCGTGGAGACCGAGGACGCGCTCGACACGTACGGCGTCGACGTTCCGGCATACGCTCACCGGCTCGCTCAGCACTTCTGGCCCGGCGCGCTGACGCTCGTCGTCTTCGCATCCGACAGGGTCGGCAAGGACTTCCGCGACTCGCGCGGCACCGTCGCGCTCAGGTGCCCGGACAATGAGGTCGTGCAGGAGCTGATCCGCGCGAGCGGCGGCCCCATCATCACCACGTCGGCCAATACGTCCGGCAAGCACGCTCCCGGCTCTTTCGATGAGCTCGAGGACCGGCTCGTCGCGGCCGCGGACCTCACGCTCGACGGCGGGGAGACCCGTCACGGCATGGCCTCGACGGTCGTCGACTGCACCGGGCCCGAGCCGATGATCGTTCGCGACGGCGCGATCCCCGCTGACGAGATCGCCTCTGTCGCGAGCGCCGAGTGACCCGCGGTATGTGACGTTGGATCCATGACGGGGCGTCCCGAACCGGGGCGCCCCGTCGCGGTACAATCCGGGCAGTCGCGGCCCCATCTGAGGCCCGACCAGGACACAGTCGGAAGGCACGGAGTGCGCATTCACATCGGATCGGACCATGCCGGCTTCGCGCTCAAGGAGTCGGTTCGCGCGCATCTTGAAGAAGCGGGCCACGACGTTACCGATGTCGGCGCGTACTCCGAGGACTCCGTCGACTACCCGCTCGTGGCCGAAGAAGTCGGGCGCGCAGTGGCCGGAGGGGCCGCCGACATGGGTGTGCTCGTGTGCGGCACCGGGCTCGGCATGGCGATCGCGGCGAACAAGGTCGACGGCGTGCGCGCGGTGCAGGTCAACACCGCCGAGTTCGCCGAGATGTCGCGCCGGCACAACGACGCCAATGTGGTGACGCTCGCTGGCCGCTCCATCTCCGACGACACGGCCTTCGCCATCGTCGACGCATTCCTGACGACGCCGTTCGAAGGCGGCCGCCACCAGCGTCGGGTCGACCAGATATCCGCGCTCGAAGATTCCGGCCCGAAGGCCTAGCTCGCGCAGTTCGTCCGCACGCGCACGTCCGCACGTCGATACCTCTCCGAAGCGAAAGGCACGTGAACGCCATGGCTTTCCGATTCCTCGACACCGCCGACCCGCAGGTCGCCGCAGCATGCGCGGACGAACTCGCCCGGCAGCGCCAGACGATCGAACTCATCGCTTCGGAGAACTTCACGTCGCTCGCGGTGCTCGAGGCCGCGGGCACGGTGCTCACGAACAAGTACGCCGAGGGCCTTCCGGGCAAGCGCTACTACGGCGGCTGCGAGAAGGTCGATGTCGTCGAGAACATCGCGCGTGACCGGGTCAAGGAGCTGTTCGGCGCAGAGCATGCCAACGTCCAGCCGCACGCGGGTGCGCAGGCCAACATGGCTGTGTACTTCGCCGCGCTGACGCCCGGAGACACGGTGCTCGGAATGAGCCTCGCGCACGGAGGACATCTCACTCACGGCAGCCCCGTCAACTTCTCGGGCAAGTGGTTCAACATCGTTGCTTATGGCCTCGATCCAGCCACGGAGCGCATCGACTACGACGAAGTCGAGCGCCTGGCCAAGGAGCACCGGCCCAAGATGATCATCGCCGGCGCGAGCGCCTACCCGCGCGTCATCGACTTCGAGCGCTTCGCCGCGATCGCAAAGTCGGTCGGCGCCTACCTCATGGTCGACATGGCCCACATCGCCGGCCTCGTGGCCACCGGGGCGCACCCATCGCCCGTGCCCTACGCGGACTTCGTCACATCCACGTCGCACAAGACCCTGCGTGGCCCCCGTAGCGGGTTCGTCCTGTGCAAGGCCGAGCACGCCACCATCATCGACAAGGCGGTCTTCCCCGGCCTTCAGGGCGGTCCGCTCGAGCACATCATCGCGGCCAAGGCGGTGGCGTTCGGCGAGGCGCTCCAGCCGTCGTTCGCCACCTACATCGACCAAGTGGTCGTCAACGCTCGCGTGATGGGGGAGGCGATGGTCTCCCGGGGCCTGCGTCTGGTCTCCGGCGGCACCGATAACCACCTCATGCTCGTGGATCTCACGCCCGCGGGCATCACCGGCAAGGACGCCGAGAAGCTGCTCGAGTCGGTCGGCATCACCACGAACAAGAACGCGATCCCGAACGACCCGCAGTCCCCGTTCGTGACGAGCGGCATCCGCGTGGGCTCGCCCGCGATCACCACGCGCGGTTTCGGCGAAGCGGATGCCCGCGAGGTCGGCGACCTCGTGGCCAGAGCGATCTTCGGCCGCGACGACCAGGCCGAGCTCGCCCGCGTACACGCCCGCGTCGACGAACTCGTTGCCGCGCACCCGCTCTACCCCGAGTTGTGATGTAAGGTTCAGACACGCCCGAAAGTTGGACGGGCCCGAAGCGGGCCCCCGGCGCACCTCGAGGAGACGATGATGCGGTACGCGCACAACGTGACAGTGGTCGACCACCCTCTCGTTCAGCACAAGCTGTCGGTGTTGCGCGACATCCGCACCGGCCCCAAGGAGTTCCGTGAACTCGTCGGTGAGCTGGCGCAGCTGATGGCGTACGAGGCCACCCGTGAGTTCCAGCTCGCCGAGTCGACGGTGACGACGCCGATCTGCGAGACGACCACGAAGGTGCTCGCCGGCAAGAAGGTCGCCATCGTACCGATCCTGCGCGCCGGCCTCGGTATGGTCGACGGCATCCTCTCCCTCATCCCCGCCGCGAAGATCGGCCACATCGGCCTCTATCGCGACCCAGAGACGCTCCAGCCGGTGGAGTACTACTGCAAGCTTCCGGAGGACATCGGCGAGCGCGATGTCATGATCGTCGACCCGATGCTGGCCACCGGCGGTTCGGCTGCCGCGGCCGTGCATTTCCTGCGTGAGCGCGGCGCGCGTTCGATCCGGCTGCTATCGATCATCGCCGCCCCCGAAGGGATCGCTGCGATCACGGCCGCTGACGAACACGTGCAGGTCTACGTCTGCGCGGTCGACAGTCACCTGAACGATCACGGCTACATCGTCCCGGGCCTCGGCGACGCGGGCGACCGCCTCTTCGGAACCCTGTAGGGGACAGAGGCTGACCTGATGCAACGACCCTCCTGGGACGACTACTTCATGACGATCGCGCACCAGGTCGCCACGCGCTCCACGTGTCTGCGACGCCACTGCGGAGCAGTCATCGTGAACGACCGCCGCATGTTGGCCACCGGCTACAACGGCACCCCCAAAGGGCTGCGCCACTGCGAAGAGGTCGGATGCCTGCGCGAACAGCGCGGCATCGCTTCGGGCTCGCACCACGAGCTGTGTCGCGGCATCCACGCCGAGCAGAACGCGGTCGTCCAGGCGGCGCTGTACGGCGTCGCCATCGGGGGCTCCACGATCTACACGACGCACCAGCCGTGCGTCCTGTGCGCGAAGATCATCATCAACGCGGGCATCACCGAGATCGTGTACGCCGACGCCTACCCCGATCCGCTCTCCGAGGAGATGCTCGCTGAGTCCGGGGTCGCGCGCCGTCTTCACGTGCCCTCGGGCTGCTGAGAGGTTCCAGGCGACTCGACGGTGGCGCTGACACACCTCCTCCTGCTGCTGGGCGTCGCTCTGGGCGTCACGCTCGTCGTCACGCCGATCGTCAGGCGTCGGAGCGTGGCAGCGGAGTTGGTCGACGAGCCCGCGGCGCGCAAAGTGCACACAACGGCGGTCCCACGCCTCGGCGGAGTCGGCATAGTTGCGGGGTTCGCCGCTGCGTTCGCCGTCGAGCTGGCCGGGGAGGCGTGGCTCGGATGGCCCCATGTGCTGCTGCTCGGTGACGGGCAGGTCCTCGGCGTGGGACTGGGGTTGGCGGTGATCTTCGCCGTGGGCCTCATCGACGACCTGCGTGGCATGCGCGCGGGCGTGAAGTTCGCGGGGCAACTCCTCGCGACGGCGTTCCCGATCGCACTCGGCCTGCGGATCGAATTCTTCGGCAATCCCTTCGGTGAAGGGGTGCTCCATCTGGGCTGGTGGAGCTATCCGCTCACCGCCCTGTGGTTGGTGGGCTTCGCGAACGTCTTCAACCTCATCGACGGTCTCGACGGCCTTGCCGCGGGGGTCGCGGGCATCGCCGCCGCGAGCTTCCTGGCGCTCGCCATCGACATGAACCAAGCGATCGCGGCGGTGCTCGCTGCCATGCTCATCGGCTCGTGCATCGGATTCCTGCGGTACAACTTCAACCCCGCGTCGATCTACATGGGCGATTCGGGCGCGCTATCGATCGGCTTCGTGCTCGGGTGCGTTTCATTGACCGGTGTCATGAAGTCGGCCGCAGCGATCTCCTTGATCGCGCCGCTGCTCATCATCGGAGTCCCGGTGTTCGACACCGGCAGCGCCATCATCCGGCGGTGGCGGCATGGGCGTCCGATACACGAGGCCGACAACGGCCATATCCATCACCGCCTCCTTCACCGCGGATTCAATCAGCGGCAGACGGTCCTGATCATCTACGGGTGGTCCGCCTCGCTCGCGGTCGGTGGCTACGCCATGCGACCCGAGGTCCTGCCGCTGTACGCGCGTCTCGCGATCCTGGCCCTGATGGCGGTGCTCTCCGGCTACATGGCGCACTGGCTCGGCCTGTTCGGGCAGGCCCGCGCCCACGGGGACGGGGAGTCGAAGCAGGGCTGACCGCTCGCTCGGCTCGTGCCCCGACATCCGGATTCCGCTTCCCGGCGCGTACCGTCTTGCGCGAGCGGGCATATGCGGTAACATGGGCGCGCTTTCGGAGACACACCCCCCGGGTCTTCGAGGGACCACCCGGCATGTGCTGACGTGGCAGCCGTTCACCTGCGGCCGCTGGCGAGTCGGCGCTCATGCTGGGCACGTCCGCTCGCACCCCGGCCGTTTCGTCGTGGCACCGGGGGTGTCGACACTCACCACGGACGTGAAGGGACGCACAGACACTGGGCCCGTCAACCGCCTCCAACGTTGCCGCCTTCCTGGGCACGCCCCTCGTCGCTGCCGTGATCGGCATCGCGCTCGGCGCTGCGCTCCTGGCGATGACTGCGGCGGGCGTCCGCTCCTTCACGCCGGAGACGCTGGAGCTCGGTGCGATGCGGGCGGTCGTGATGCTCGTCCTCGGGCTCGCCATCGCGTTCGCAGCGCTCCTGCTGTTCTTCCTGTATGTGCGCCCCGGACTGATCGCTTTCGGTCTCGGCCTTGCGGCCGGATTCACCGTACCGGCGCTGATCGCGCTCTTCCGCATGTCTGGCATCGCCAAGTCGTCGACCGCAAGGAGGTAGTCGGTACACGTGGACCTGGGTGAAAGCATCCAAGAGTTGCTGCATGAGCTGCAGCCGTTCGCCGTCATAGGCAACAACACCGGCAAGACGTCGCTGATCCTAACGAACTACATGGTGTTCCTGATCATCGCGATCGCGCTCACCATCGTGTTCTTCGTGGTGGCGTCACGGAAGCTCACGCTCGTCCCCAAGGGCGTCGGCAACATCGCCGAGTGGGGCGTCGAGTTCGTGCGCAACAACATCGTGCTCGACGTCATGGGCTCGGAGGGCATGGTGTACCTGCCCTTCATCGTCACCGTGTTCTTCGCGGTGCTGTTCAACAACTTCCTCGGCCTCATCCCGGGTCTCAAGCCCGGTACGGGCACGCTCGGGACCACGTTCGCCTGGGGCATCATGGTGTTCGTCGTCTACAACTGGGTCGGCGTGAAGAAGCATGGACTCGTGCCGTACCTCAAGTCGTTCCTGCCGTCCGGCACCCCGTGGTGGCTGGTCTGGCTCATCTACCCGCTCGAGGTCATCAGCCACTTCCTGCGGCCGTTCACGTTGGGCGTGCGTCTCTACGCGAACATGTACGCCGGCCACATCGTGCTCGGCATCTTCGGCATCTTCGTCGTCATGTCGCTGGCGGCCCTCGGGCCGGTCACCGCGGTCGTCGGCACGCTGTCGCTCGTCATGCAGATCATCATGTACGCCTTCGAGGTCTTCGTGGCCTTCATCCAGGCGTACGTCTTCGCGATCCTGACGACCGTGTACCTCAACGGCGCGTTGCACACCCACTAGGTTCCAGTCGTCGGCGCACGCGCCGGCGTTCGCGTTTCAAAGTACGACGACACAAGGGAAATGACGGGAGCCGACAAGGGTCGGCCCCGGTCGGACATGAAGGAGGAACTGTGATCGGTTCTCTGAGCGTTCTGGGCGCCGGCCTCGCGTTCGGTCTCGGCGCGATCGGCCCTGGCATCGGCGTGGGTTTCGTCGCCGGTAAGGCGATCGAGGGCATGGCCCGCCAGCCTGAGATGGCCGGCCGTATCCAGACCACGATGTTCATCGGCATGGCACTCGCCGAGGCCATCGCGCTTCTCGGCTTCGTCCTCGCCTTCGTCCTGTTCGGCGTCAAGTAGCCAACAAGCCCGTCTTTCTGTTGGCGACGCCTACAGGGAAGGAGCAGTACTGATGGAAGCCATCATCCCGTACACCTCCGAGCTGCTGGTCTCGCTCGTGTCGTTCGGCGTGCTCTTCATCGCGCTGTGGAAGTTCGCGCTTCCGCCGATCATGAAGATGCTCGACGAGCGTGCCGAGAAGATCAAAGACTCGCTGGAGAAGGCGGAGGAGACCCGCGTCGAGGCCGAGCGTCTGCTGGACGAGTACAAGGAGCAGCTCGCCGAGGCCCGTCAGGAGTCGAACCGCGTCATCGAGCAGGGCCGCAAGATCGCCGAGACGATGAAGGACGAGATCGTCGCGAAGGCGAACGAGGAGCGCGAGTCGATGCTGGCCCGCGCCCGTGAGGAGATCCAGGGCGAGAAGCGCACGGCCATGGCAGAACTGCAGGCGCAGGTCGCCGACCTGTCCGTCGCCGTGGCCAACCGTCTCATCGGGACGACCCTTTCGGCCAACGACCACAAGTCGCTGATCGAGAAGTTCGTGGCAGAGGTGGGAAGCCTCGATGCAGAGTAGCGACACGGCACGCGCATACGCGCGCAGCCTGTTCGAGCTCGCGTCGCTCGCGGGTTCGGTCGACGCGACCGACGTGTCGCTGCGCACGGTCGTGGCTTCCGTCCGCGGCGAACTCCAGCTGCGCGAGGCGTTGACCGACACCGCGGTGCCGGTCGAGGCGAAGCGCGCACTTCTGCGCGACATCTTCGGCGCGAACGTGACGCCGGAGGCGCTCGCGATGGTCACGCTGCTCGTCGAGCGCGACCTCGCAGGGGTGCTCGCCGATGTCGCACGGCTCTTCGGTGAGATCGCCGAGGCCGAGCGTGGCATCGTCGCCGCCGAGGTCACCACCGCGGTTCCGCTCGACGACGCGCTCCGCGCGTCTTTGACAGACAAGCTCGCCGCCTCGCTCGGTCGTCCGGTCGCGCTCCGCGAGACTGTGGACCCCTCGATCGTCGGTGGCGTCGTTATCAAGGTCGCCGGCCGCGTCCTGGACGGCAGCGTCGCGTCGCAGCTCGACAGCGTGCGCCGCGCGCTCGCGACCAATCCGGGAGGTGAAGCGTAGATGGCGGACATCACCGCAACGAGCATCAGCGAGGCGCTCAAGAAGCAGCTCGCGTCGTACTCCGCGTCCGTGGACGTCCGTGACGTCGGTACCGTCATCGCCCTCGGCGACGGTATCGCTCACGTCGACGGCCTGAAGGGCGCCATGTCGGGCGAGCTTCTCGAGTTCGTCGGCGAGGGCGGCCACACCGTCATGGGTATGGCTCTCAACCTCGACGAGAACGAGGTCGGCGCCGTGCTCCTGGGCGAGACATCGCTCATCAAGGAGAACGACACCGTCCGCACGAGCGGCCACGTCGTGCAGATCCCGTCCGGCCGGGCGTTCCTCGGCCGTGTCGTGGATCCGCTCGGAATGCCGATCGACGGCAAGGGCGCGATCACGGCTGAAGGCACCCGCCCGCTCGAGTTCAAGGCGCCGGGCGTCATCGCGCGCAAGGGCGTCCACGAGCCGATGCAGACCGGCATCATGGCCATCGACGCGATGATCCCGATCGGCCGTGGCCAGCGCGAGCTGATCATCGGCGACCGCCAGACGGGCAAGACCTCCGTCGCGGTGGACGCGATCATCAACCAGAAGGGCACCGGCGTCATCTGCATCTACGTCGCCATCGGCCAGAAGGCGTCGACGGTCGCCGGTATCGTGCAGCAGCTCGAGGCCTATGGAGCGATGGACTACACGATCGTCGTGGCCGCCAACGCCTCGGACCCCGCACCGGTGCAGTACATCGCACCGATGGCCGGTACCGCGATGGGCGAGTACTTCATGTACAACGGCGAGGACGGGAAGCCCGCCAGCAAGGACAACCCCGGCCGCGCGGTCCTGTGCGTCTTCGACGACCTCTCCAAGCAGGCCGTCGCCTACCGCCAGATGTCGCTCACGCTGCGCCGCCCGCCGGGCCGCGAGGCGTACCCCGGCGACGTCTTCTACCTGCACTCCCGCCTGCTCGAGCGTGCTGTGAAGATGAACGACGAGCTCGGCGCCGGTTCGCTGACCGCCCTGCCGGTCATCGAGACGCAGGCGGGCGACGTGTCGGCCTACATTCCGACCAACGTCATCTCGATCACCGACGGCCAGATCTTCCTGCAGAGCGACCTCTTCTTCCAGGGCGTGCGCCCCGCGATCAACGTCGGCATCTCGGTGTCGCGCGTCGGCGGCAGCGCCCAGATCAAGGGCATGAAGCAGGTCGCCGGCTCGCTCCGTCTGGATCTCGCGTCCTACCGCGAACTGGCTGCTTTCGCGCAGTTCGGTAGCGACTTGGACAAGTCGACCCAGAACACCCTGTCCCGCGGCGCCCGACTCGTCGAGCTCCTCAAGCAGGGCAGGTTCGTCCCGATGCCGGTCGAGAAGCAGGTCATGGCGATCTTCGCCGGCACCAAGGGCTATCTCGATGGTATCGAGGTGGAGAACGTCCTGAGGTTCCGCGACGAGTTCCTCGCCTTCGCCGAGAGCGCGCATCCCGAGATCGGGGCCGCCATCCGCGACGAGAAGGTCATCTCGCCGGAAACCGAGGCCGGCCTCCGCGCTGCGCTCGAAGAGTTCTCGTCCGGGTTCGAGGGTTAGGCGCAACAACACATGGCCAACCTTCGCGACATCCAGAAGCGGATCACCTCGACGCAGTCCACGCGTCAGATCACGCGCACCATGGAGATGGTCGCGACCGCCAAGATCCGTCGTGCCCAGGACCGCATCGAGTCCGCGCGTCCGTATGCGCTGGCGATGATGGAGGTCCTCGGCAACGTCGCGCACTTCACCGGCGGCGCGTCCCACCCGCTGCTGGAGGAGCACGAGACGCGCACCAAGGTGGTCGTGATCGCGGTCTCATCCGACCGAGGCCTCTGCGGCGCGTTCAACAGCAACATCCTGCGTCTCTCGGAGCAGATCGTGCGCGAGGAGCGGGAGCGCGGAGCCGACGCGGGCGTCATCGCCGTTGGCAAGAAAGCGATCGCGTACTTCCGTTACCGCGGCATCGAGCCGCTGGCGTCGTACCGTGACATCGCTGACAAGCCGTCGATACTCGATGCGCGCTCCATCGCAAGTCGCGTCATAGACGGGTACGTGGCCGGCGAGATCGATGCGGTGAAGATCGTCTTCAACCGGTTCAAGAACGTGGCCGACCAGGTGCCGGAGATCCATGACCTCCTGCCGATCCGTCCCGAGGTCGTCAGGGCCGCCGCGGACGAGCTCAAGGTCAACCCGGAGTACGTGTTCGAGCCCTCCGCGTCGAGCGTGCTGCGGCTGCTCCTGCCGACGTACGTCGAGACGCTGGTCTACCGCTCCCTGCTCGAGTCGGCAGCGTCCGAGCAAGGTGCACGCAGGAAGGCGATGAAGTCGGCGACCGACAACGCCGGCGAGATGATCACGACGCTCACCCGCACGTACAACCGTGCGCGCCAGGGCGCCATCACCAACGAGATCGCAGAGATCGTCGGCGGCGCCGCCGCTCTGGAGAAGTCCTAGATGTCCGTCAACGAGAAGGAAGCGCCCATGAACACCGGACGCATCGTCCGGGTCATCGGCCCGGTTCTGGACGTAGAGTTCGGACCGGAGTCCATGCCCGCGATCTACAACGCACTCAAGGTGCAGTGCGACTCGCCGATCGGCAAGATCGACGTGACCGCCGAGGTCGAGCAGCACCTCGAGGGCAACATCGTCCGCGCGATCGCCATGTCGACCACCGACGGCATCCAGCGCGGCATGGAGGCCCTCGACACCGGCGGCCCCATGATGATGCCCGTCGGCCCCTCGACCCTCGGCCGTATATGGAACGTGCTCGGCGAGGTCATCGACGGCGGTGACATGCCGGAGGTGGAGGCCTACTACCCGATCCACCGCGAGGCGCCGGACTACGAGGACCTCGAGCCGACCACGGAGATCTTCGAGACCGGCATCAAAGTCGTCGACCTGCTGGAGCCCTACATCAAGGGCGGCAAGACCGGCCTCTTCGGCGGCGCCGGCGTCGGAAAGACCGTCATCATCCAGGAGCTCATCAACAACCTCGCCATGGCCCACGGCGGCACCTCGGTGTTCTGCGGCGTCGGCGAGCGCACTCGTGAGGGGACCGACCTCTACACCGAGATGAGCGAGTCGGGCGTCATCAAGAAGACCTGCCTCGTCTACGGTCAGATGAACGAGCCCCCCGGAGCGCGTCTGCGCGTCGGCCTGGCCGGTCTGACCGCCGCGGAGTACTTCCGCGACCAGGGCCAGGACGTCCTGCTCTTCATCGACAACATCTTCCGCTTCACCCAGGCCGGTTCCGAGGTGTCCGCACTCCTCGGGCGCATGCCGTCCGCGGTCGGCTATCAGCCGACGCTGGCAACCGAGATGGGCGAGCTGCAGGAGCGCATCACCTCCACGAAGCGTGGCTCCATCACGTCCGTCCAGGCGATCTACGTTCCCGCCGACGACCTGACCGACCCGGCCCCGGCCACCGCGTTCAGCCACCTCGACGCGACCACCGTTCTGTCGCGCTCGATCGCCGAACTCGGTCTGTACCCGGCTGTCGACCCGCTCGCCTCGACGTCTCGCGCGCTTTCGGCCGACATCATCGGCGAGGAGCACTACCGCGTGGCGCGCGCCGTTCAGGAAGTGCTGCAGACCTACAAGGACCTGCAGGACATCATCGCCATCCTCGGCATGGACGAACTCACCGAGGAGCAGAAGCTCGTGGTCGCCCGTGCCCGCAAGATCCAGCAGTTCCTGTCGCAGCCGTTCTTCGTCGGCGAGCAGTTCACCGGCCTGCCCGGCAAGTACGTCAAGCTCGAGGACACGATCCGCGGCTTCGACATGATCGTGAAGGGCGAGTGCGATCACCTGCCCGAGCAGGCGTTCCGCTACGTCGGCGGCATCGAGGACGCGTTCGCAGCGGCCGAGAAGCTCGCGGCGGCGGAGTAGCACATGGCGCGCACCCTCATAGTCGAGATCGTCACGCCGGAGAGGATCGTCTACACCAACGAGGTGGAGATGGTCGTCGCCCCGACGATCGACGGCGAGATCGGCGTCCTGCCGCTGCACGCACCGCTGGTCGGCGCCCTGAAGGCCGGCGAGGTGCGGGTCAAGCAGGGCGAGGCCGTCGAATGGTTCGCGGTCTCGGGCGGCTACATACAGGTGCACGAGGACAAGGTCATCATCTTGGCCGATGACGCTGAGATCGCTTCGCAGATCGACGTGGAGCGTGCGCGTCAGGCCATGGCGATCGCGAAGGAGCGGCTGTCCGAGCTCGGCGGTGTCGGCGACGAGGTCGACGCCTTGGAGCGCGACCTTCGCTGGGCCGAGGTACGCATCTCGGTGGCGACCGCCCACTAGAGTTCCTGTCCCGCCGCATGCGGCGGTCACGCGGGGCCCGGCGCACATATGCGCCGGGCCCCGACGTCGCTCGGCGGCCGTGACGGTTGGTTCACGGACCGGGACGGCTCCACTGCACGCCGATGTATGTTCGGGGTACGCTGATGCTCGGGCGCCACGCCGCCCGACACGAGAGAAGGCGGGTCGTACGCGCATGGAGGCTATCGTCGTCGATGGAGGACTGCCGCTCACCGGGACCGTGAGGGTCGGCGGTGCGAAGAACTCCGCGCTCAAGCTCATGGCTGCCGCACTTCTCGCGCCGGGCGTGACGACGCTGCGCAACGTTCCCGATATCAGCGACGTCGCCGTCATGGCGGAGGTGCTCGAGCGCCTGGGCGCGCATGTCGTCCGCACCGACCACACGCTGACCATCGACGCCACCGAGCTCACGTCGCACGAGGCGCCGTACGATCTGGTCGTACGCATGCGGGCGTCGACCTGCGTGCTCGGCGCGTTGGTGGGGCGGCTCGGGCGCGCGCACGTGGCGATGCCGGGCGGGTGCAACATCGGCTCGCGCAAGGTCGACATCCACATCGCGGGGCTCGAGCAGCTCGGCGTCGCGATCAGCACGGAACATGGCTACATCGATGCGGAGGGTCCGGCGCACGGGGCGCATGTCATGCTCGAGTTCCCGAGCGTCGGCGCCACGGAGAACCTGCTCATGGCGTCGGTGCTCGCCGACGGGGAGACGGTCATCGACAACGCCGCGCGTGAGCCTGAGATCGCCGACCTGGCGTCGCTGCTCAGTGAGATGGGCGCCGACATCGTGGGCGCTGGCACCCCGACGATCACCGTCAACGGCGTCACGGCCCTGACCGCCGTCGATCACTCAGTGGTCGGTGACCGCATCGAGGCCGGGACGTACCTGATCGCCGGCGCGCTGGATTCCGGCCCCGTGACCGTCGTCGGCTTCGACCCCGCGCACCTCGACATCGTGCTCCTGAAGCTCGAGCACGCAGGGTGCATTGTCGAGCGCCAGGTCGACGGCGCGACGATCTCGCGGGCGGGCCGCATTCGACCGGTCGACATCCAGACGCTGCCGTTCCCCGGATTCCCGACCGACCTTCAGGCGCCGTTCATGGCCCTGCTCGCGCTCGCGGACGGCGGCTCGGTCATCACTGAGAACGTCTTCGAGAACCGGTTCATCTTCGCCGATGAGATCGCACGCATGGGGGCGGACATCCGCATCGACGGTCACTACGCGCTCGTGCGCGGGGTGCCGGCGCTTTCCGGCGCGCCGGTGCGCAGCCCGGACCTGCGCGGGGGAGCGGCGCTGGTGCTGGCCGGTCTCGTCGCCGAAGGCCGGACCGTTGTGACCGATATCCACCACATCGACCGCGGCTACGAGGGCTTCGTCGACAAGCTCAGTGCACTCGGCGCATCGGTGCGCCGGGTGGATGTGAGCGACCCCGAAGCCGCCTGACCAGCCTGAAGACGAAGGAGCGCCGAGATATGCTCGACCGCGATGAGATCAAGGCGATACTGCCGCACCGGGAGCCGTTCCTGTTGGTGGACCGCATCACCGCCTACGAACCGGGCGAGCGGGCCGCCGGCGAACTCGATGTGACCGGAGACATGTTCTGGGTCCCCGGGCACTTCCCCGACTACGCGGTCATGCCCGGTGTTCTCATCGTCGAGGCCTGCGCGCAGGTCGGGGCCGTGGCGCTTCTCTCGCTGCCCGAGAACGCGGGCCGCATCGCCCTGTTCGCGGGGGTGGACAAGGTGCGGTTCAAGCGCCAAGTCGTTCCGGGTGAGGTCCTCACCATGGAGTGCGAGATCACGAAGAGGCGCGGACCGATCGGTTTCGGGACCGCGAAGGCGTGGGTGGGTGAGGAGCTCGCCTGCTCCGGGGAGCTGATGTTCGCCATCAAGTGAGGCCGCGTCCGGCGGACTCGCTCCGCTCGCCGCTGACGTGGCCGCCGTGTACCGGGGTCCGTCGCTCCGGTCGCCGCTGACGTGGCCCATCGGGATGCGCGCCTCGCGTGGCATCCCGCTCGCTGGGACGAACGGCGCGGCATGTCTACGTCTCCGTAACGCGTGGGTCGTCGCGCGCGGAGTGCCGTATACTCTGCTATCGGTCTCGTGAACGCGCCGGACACCATCGTGTCGGCGCCTCCCCCTGAAGAAGGACTGTATGCTCGACGACAACGCCAGATCCCGCCGCTCCCGCCACTCGCGCTCATCCTCGACGCGGCGGGCTCCCCGTGACATCAGCAGGCTCGCGCCGTCAGCTGCGTCGGACCCGACGGTCCGCCGGACGGACAAGCTCCGGCAGCGCCCGACGAAGGACATCTCTCCAGCCGCGCGCTCGCGGCGCCGCAGGCGGCTGGCGATCACCATCGCCAGCATAGTCGGCGTGCTCGTGATCGCCGGTGCCGTGGGCGCATACGCGTACATGCGCGTGATCACCAACAAGATCAACGGGGCGTTCAACAGCGACCCGACGATCGCGCAGGCCCTCGGTGGGCAGACGGCGTCGGCCCCAGGCGAGCCCTTCTACATGGCGCTTATGGGCTCGGACACACGGCACGGCCAGAAGCAGCAGCGGACCGACACGATCATCGTCGCGAGGGTCGACCCGAAGAACAAGAAGATCTCGATGATCTCGATCCCGCGAGACTCTCGCGTCGCGATCCCCGGGCAGTGGACCACGAAGATCAACGCCGCGGCGGTCTACGGCGGCCCCGCGCTCGTGATCAAGACCCTGAAACAGCTGACCGGCCTGCCCATCACGCACTACGTGAACATCAGCTTCTACGGGTTCAAGGACGTCGTGGACGCGATCGGCGGCGTATGGGTAGACGTTCCGATCGAGATCTACGACACGCAGGCCTCCGCATTCGGCAAGGCCTATGCAACGGTCCACAAGGGCTACCAGAAGCTCGACGGCAAGCATGCGCTCACCTTCGTGCGCACCCGGCACACCATGGCCGACAGCGATTACGGCCGCATGCGCAACCAGCAGACGTTCATCAAGGCACTCGCCGGTCAGGCTCTCTCGCTGTCCAACGTGTTCAACGCTACCTCGATCATCAACGCGGTGGCGTCCAACCTCGACACCGACCTCAGCCCGTCCCAGCTCGCAGACCTCGTGCTCCAGTTCAAGGGCATGAAGGCCAACGGCATCGACACCGCGACCGCTCCGAGCGCGGCGAAGTACATGGACGGCATCAGTTACGTCATCATCAACGACGCCCAGTTCCACACGATGATCGGGCGCATGAAGCAGGGCCTCTCGCTCGTGCCGAAGCCTGCGTCGGGCGGCTCCAAGGAGCAGACCGCCACGGTCAAACCCTCCCAGGTCAAGCTGACGGTGCGCAACGGCGCCGGCGTCTCGGGCCTCGGCAAGCAGTGCACCGACTTCTTCATGTCGAAGGGCTTCACGGTCTCCGAGACCGGCAACATGGCCAAGTACGTCTACGGCCGTACTCTGATCGTGTATCAGAAGGGTGACGAGGCGAAGGCCAACTTCGTCCGCGAGACCCTCGGATTCGGCGACGTTCTCCCGTCGGCCGGTATGTACACCTTCGACACGCCGGTCATGGTGGTCATCGGTAAGGACTGGAAGAACCCGGTCACCGGTTCCGCGAAGTAGCCGAGTCCCGCACGCACCTCCGAGTGGAGGTGCAGTCGGCGTTCGACCCGATACATGAAGAGGGCGACCCGGATGATCGGGTCGCCCTCTTGTTCGTCTTGGCGTGAGTTCCGCACGCTTGGTCAGGGCCCCCGACGGGAACCTGCCCGAAGCGCTACTGCACGCTCGGCTGCGTCGTCGGGCCCGCTGTGGCGGTCGTGGTGTCGCTCCCGTACGCCTTCGCGAGCGCGTCGGGCAACGTCCCCGCGAACTCGACCCGGCCGCCGTTGACCGCGATCACGCTCACGAGCTGCGTGATCGACCCACTCTGTGCCTGCAGGAACACCGGCTGGATGTATGCGACGCTGCGCTCAACCGGGATCACCAACATGCTCCCGAACAGCACCGAGTTGCCCGGCTGGCTCCAAAGCGTGAGCTGCTGGGAGATGCGGGGGTCCTGATTGATCCGGGCGCTCACATTGCGCGGGCCCAGGGTCACGCGCGACTTCGGGAGCAGGTAGACGGTGCGCGTGCCATAGGCGCCCGGGTCGCACGCGGTGGCCATCCAGCCGACGAGGTTGTCGCGGTTGGGAAGCGAGTACGGCTGCAGCAGGTACATCGCCTTGCCCGTCGAGGCGCCGGCGGCATTCGGGAGGTCCAGCATGAGGTACGCGGGCTGCATCGGCTTGCCGGTCGCGTCCTTCGGGAAGTCCCAGAGGTCCTCGCGGTTGTAGAAGACCGTCGGATCGGTCATGTGGTACGCGCGGTACGCCTGCGCCTGTGCGTTGAAGAACTTCTTCGGTGCACGGATGTGGTCGGCGAGCCCAGCGGGCATCTGCGACTGCGGCGTGATGAGGCCCGGGAACAGGCCCGCCCACGCGTCGCGGATCGGGTCGGCGCCCTCGGCGTAGAACGTCGTGTCGCCGGAGTACGCGTCCACGACCACCTTCACCGAGTTGCGCAGGTAGTTCGTGCCGTCGGGGAGAGGCTGGGCGTTCGGGTAGTGGTCGGACGACGTGTACGCGTCGAGTATCCACACGATGCGCCCATCGACGAGGGCCGCGTAGGGGCTGTCGTCGTAGGTCAGCCAAGGCGCCAGCTTCGTCGCCCGCTCCTTGATCCCGCGATACAGGAGGATCTGGCTGTCGGGGCGGATGTAGCCGGAGAAGATCATCTGGCTCGAGCCGAACCGGGTGGCCCACGCCAGGCGCGAGAGCCACGAACCCACGGGAGCGCCGGTACCGGTGTAGCGCGTCGTTGCGTTCTTCTCCCCCGTGGGGTAGTCGAACTCGTCGACGCCGGTGTTCACGATCCCATAGCCGCTCATGTCGGGGCCGAAGTAGATGCGCGGCTCGGTGGTCCTGAGAGAGGGGGAGGTGGCCGCGACGCCGGCCGAGACCGTCGACGGCACGTCTCCCACGAAGAACGTCGGGAACCCCTGCGTGGTGGTCTGGCTCGCCGAACTGATGGCAAGCCCGTAACCGTGGGTGTAGACGAGGTGCGTGTTGACCCACGTGCGGGCGTTGGAGGGCAGTCCGGTGGGATCGATCTCGCGGGCCGCGACCAGGACCTGCCGCAGCTGGCCATCTACCTTGTAGCGGTCGAAGTCGATGGGGGAGAGCTTGTAGTAGGGGCGGATCGTCTGCAGTTGGTTGAACGCCTGGCTCACCGAGTCCGGGGTCCACACGGTGGCGTCCTGAAGCAGGCCGGCAGCGTCCGCAGATGCCGAGGCGGTGAGGGACTCGAGGCCCGCGTACTGCACGCCTTCGACGGACGTCAGGTCGAACGCCGCGCGGGTCATGGCTATGTTGCGCGCGCGGTACTCCTGCTCGATCGTGGCCTCGTTAGGCGTGGCGACGTAGTTCTGGATCACCGCCGGCCACACGTTGACGAGCAGGACGCCCGCTATCGCCCACGTCAGGAACGAGATGACGAGGACCTTCCAGACGGGACGCGATGCGGTGGCGAAGAGCACGCCCGCGAACGCGAGCGAGACGGCGAGCATGATCCAGTACGCGGGCAGTGCCGCGTGGATGTCCGAGTAAGAAGCGCCGAAGATCTGTCCCGCGGGGGAGTACGAGATCCTCCACACGGAGATCCAGAAATTGAGCGAGACCGCGAGCATGAGGATGCCGGCGAGGTAGGACAGGACCTTCTTCAGCTGCCACCAGCGAGCGGGCACCGTGCCGACGATCCGCAGTCGGCTCGAGGCGGTGATCGCCGCCACGGTGATGATCGCAACGATCGTGAGGCCGTTCAGCCACTGGTAGAGCAGCTCGAAGGCGGGCAGCACGAACACGAAGAACCCGACGTCGGTCCCGAACTGCAGGTCCTTCACGCCGAACGCCGGCTGCTCGATAGCGAGGCGCAGCGTCATCCACTGCTGCGAGACGGTCAGGGCCAGAAGCCCCGCCAGGAGCGCGCAGCCGAAGATGGTCAGACGCGGGAAGTGGACCTTCTCGGTCACGACGCTCCACGCCCCTCGCGCGCTCGCATACAGGACGCCGAACGCGGCGATCGCGAAGACCGCCCACACGCCGATCTGCGACAGCGAGATCGTCCAGAACACGCCCTGCCGGCCCAGGCTCGCGAACCACTGGTAGTCGGTCCAGACCCCCGCTACCCACGCGAGAGCGCCGAGGGCGACGACCGCTGCGACTGCGGCGCCCGCCCACAGAAGGACCCTCTTCGACCAGCTGAGCTTCTTCATGCGACCCCTCTTCCTCGGACGCCGATTCTAGCATTGCGCCAGGGGGTACCGGGCCGCCCCGACACGTTACCGACACCTTGCAGCCACGCTCCGAATCCATGGTGCGGTGCTATCATGCAGACTTCCGGCGCGGTCTCGGCGCCGTCACCGAACACCTGTGGAGTGGTGCCTCGATGCGTCTCCTCATCGCCGTCGCGCGCTTCGTCGCACAGGCCGTGTACGCCGTCATCAAGGCGGCGACGCGCGTGCGGCACAAGGTGGTATTCCTCTCCCGCCAGTCCAATGCGCCCTCGCGCGACTTCCTGTTGCTCGGCGATGCGCTGCGCCGTCGCGACCCGGATCTCGAGATCGTCATGCGGTGCCGGATGCTTCCGGCCGGACTCGCGGGCAGGATCCGCGCGGCAGCGGCGATGATCCCGCAGATGTACCACCTCGCGACCTCGCGAGCGTGCGTGGTCGACGGCTACGTGATCCCGGTGAGCCTGCTCGACCACCGCGACTCGCTGTTCGTCGTCCAGATGTGGCATGCGTTGGGCGCCATCAAGAAGTTCGGCTACCAGGCGGTCGGGCGGCCCGGTGGGCGCGATGCGGACCTCGCCTCGAGCATGCGCATGCACCGCAACTACGACCTTGTGCTCTGCGGCGGTCCCGCGACGGTGCCGGTCTTCGCTGAGGCGTTCGGCGTCGAGCCGTCGATCGTCGAGCCGCTGGGTCTTCCGCGGCTCGACTACCTGTACGCCGCCGCGGAGGCGCTCCGGGCGGGCTCCGGGCCGATCCCCTCCGGTATCGAGGCCCTGCGCGGTGCGTTCCCCCGTCTCGCGCAGCCCGGCCGCGAGGTCGTGCTCTACGCGCCGACCTTCCGGCAGGGCGGAGCCGACCGTTACCGAGATGTCGCCCATGCGCTCGCGGACGAACGTTACACTCTGGTGGTCAAGCCCCATCCGTTGGAGAGCGCACGGATCGAGGGCGAGAACGTTGTGTACGCCGGCGGCGTCGACGTGCTCGACCTGCTGCCGCTGTGCTCCGCGGTCATCACCGACTACTCGGCCGTGGCGTTCGAGGCCGCGGCGATCGGCGTGCCGGTGTACTTCTATGTGTATGACATCGACGAGTTCTCGCTGCGTCACGGGTTGAACATCGACCCGCTCGCCGAGATGCCGCAGGTCTCGTCGCGCGACGTGGGCGAGCTGGCGCAGCGCATCGCGGACGGGGACACCCATCCCGAGGCGACCCGCCGCTTGAGAGAGGGCTACGCATCCGCTGCCCCGGGGTGCGCCGACCGCATCGCGGGCCGGATCATCGATTCGACAAGGACGTCCTGAAACATATGGCACGAACGAAGCTCAGCGCTCGCATCCGCAAGACGTTCCGCACCGTCGTGATCGCCGCGGGCAAGCGCATCCCGAACCTGCTGAACGCAGCGCGAGAGGTCAACGCGGCCCTGCGCCGCTACGAGTTCAGGCGTCTGTGGCACGCGAACCCCGTCGATCCGAACGTGATCGTCTTCGAGGCGTATGCGGGACGAAGCTACGCGTGCAGCCCACGCGCGCTCTACCGGGCGATGCTCGCCGATCCGGCATACGACGGGGTGGAGAAGATCTGGGCGCTGCGTCGCAGCGTCGTGCTCGCACTGCAGGAGAGGGGCGGCTACGACATCCGCGGGGTCGAGGGCGTGACGGCGGGACAGCCCAAGCCGATCGACCTTGACTTGGCGCTCGGCGCCGAGGCGCTCGAGGAGTTGCGGCACGCGGTCATCGTCCCCTTCGGTTCCCCCGAGTACCGCCGCAGCTACGCGCGCGCCGCGCTATGGGTGTCGAACGCGATC
Organism: Coriobacteriia bacterium; assembly: GCA_023252055.1. Lineage (GTDB taxonomy): Bacteria > Actinomycetota > Coriobacteriia > Anaerosomatales > PALSA-660 > PALSA-660. The sequence continues at coordinate 6,338 of JAHEXP010000022.1, read as the reverse complement.
ATCCCCACGTACTTCTATACACGCCCGGGTCAGCGCTACCTGCAGACGTGGCACGGAACGCCGCTCAAGCGGTTGGGCTGCGACATCCGGCACGAGGCGTCGCAGAACGTGCTGTTCTCGGTCGACGAGATCCACGAGCGCTACCAGCGCGAAGGCGCGCGGTTCACGTATCTCGTGTCGCCGTCGCCGTACGCGACGGACAAGCTCGGCTCCGCCTTCGACTTGCTGTCCACCGGGCGCAAGGACGCGATCCTGGAGGAGGGCTACCCGCGCAACGACCGCCTCTCGGACTTCAACGCCGACGACGTCGAGCGCATCAAGGCGCGCATCGGGGTGCCGGAAGGCAAGAAGGTCGTCCTCTACGCTCCCACGTGGCGCGACAACAAGCACGTGTCGGGGCTCGGCTACACCTACGACGTCGAAGCTGACTTCGAGTTGCTGCAGGCGGCGCTCGGCGACGATTGCGTCGTGCTCTTCCGCGCGCACTATCTGATCGCGGACTCCTTCGACTTCGGTGCGCACGAGGGGTTCGTCATCGACGTGTCGCGCATCGACGACATCAACGACGTCTACATCATCAGCGACATGCTGATCACCGACTATTCGAGCGTGTTCTTCGACTACGCGAACCTCGGTCGGCCGGTCGTGTTCTACATGTACGACCTGGAGCACTACGCGGGCGAACTGCGGGGCTTCTACCTTCAGCCCGAGGAGCTTCCCGGCCCTGTCGCGCAGACGACGGAGGAGCTGATCGAGGCGATCCGGCTTGCGGAGGACCCGGGTGCGGACGAGCATGCGACGCTCGCGCGGTTCCGCGAGCACTACGCCCCGCTCGACGACGGGCATGCCAGCCAGAGGGTGCTCGCGCGCATCTTCCCGGATCGCGGCGCGCGGCCGGGTTCAGGAGCCTAGCAACCCCGCCCATTCGGCCGCCGCTGCCAAAAGGGCTACTGTATTGAGGGGTTGGAGCGTCGTCCGCACTGCGACTTCGACCATCACGGCCACATCGTTCGGGAGGTCTGCAAGCCTGTGAGACGTGTTCTGACATACGGGACGTTCGACTTGCTGCACCATGGGCACATCCGGCTCCTGAAGCGGGCGAAGGCCTTGGGCGATTATCTGGTGGTCGCGGTTTCCACCGATGAGTTCAACGCCGGCAAGGGCAAGCAGTCGTATCACGATTACGCCCTGCGCAAGGAGATCGTCGAGTCGATCCGCTACGTCGACCTGGTCATCCCCGAGGAATCGTGGGAGCAGAAGGCCGACGATGTGAAGAGGTACGCCATCGATGTCGTGGCCATGGGCGACGACTGGGCCGACAGCGACCGGTTCGACTATCTCAAGGAGTACTGCGAGCTGGTGTTCCTCCCGCGCACCGAGGGTGTCTCCACGACGGAGATCAAGGAGGACCTCGGTGGCGCAGGATAGCCAGGCGCCCCTCGACCTTCTCGCGGTGCGCACCAAGCGCTACGGCGCGACGCTGGTCGACATCATCAAGGAGCACAAGGACTACCGGAAGCAGATCTTCCAGCTTGCGGCCGTCGACCTGCTCAAGACCTACCGCGGCTCGGCGTTGGGCTGGCTGTGGGCGGTCATCAAGCCGTCGGTGACGATCTTCGTCTACTGGTTCGCGTTCTCCGTCGGCCTGCGCGCCGGCCGGGACGTCAACGGTTTCCCGTTCTTCCTGTGGCTCGTGGCGGGCATCGCTCCGTGGTTCTACATGCAGGAGATGCTCACCCAGGGCTCGACCAACCTGAAGCGATACGACTATCTCGTCACCAAGATCCGCTTCCCGGTGTCGACGATCTCGACGTTCGTGAGTCTATCGAAGCTCTACGTGCACGCCGCGCTGCTCATGATCGTGGTCGTGCTCTTCGTGATGTCGGGGAACCCCATCGACGTGTACTTCCTGCAGCTGCCCGTCTACATCGCGCTCATGTTCGCGTTCTTCACGATGTGGTCGATGTTCGCCTCGCTGTTGTCCGCGATGAGCAAGGACTTCGCGAACGTCGTGAACTCGTTCGTCACGGCGATCTTCTGGGTCTCCGGCATCATGTGGGACGTGAACAGCATCAAGAACCCGATACTCGCCAAGGTGCTGCTGTTCAACCCGGTGACGTTCCTGGCCACCGGATACCGCAACGTCTTCATCTACAAGCGGTGGTTCTTCCAGGATACGTTCGCTCTCTTCGCGTTCCTGATCATGCTCGCGGGGATGTTCGGGCTCGCGCTCTACACCTTCCACCGGCTGCGGCGTGACATCGCCGACGTGCTGTAAGGAGGCGGCCATGAGCCCCGAAGACATCGCCATCCAGTTCCGTCACGTGTACAAGCGCTACCGCCTGTATCGCAACAACAAGCATCGCCTTCTCGGCATCTTCTCGAAGCACATCGCGTACAAGGAGGTCTTCGCCAACAGGGACCTGACCTTCGCCATCACGCGTGGCGAGTCGGTTGCGATCATCGGCAAGAACGGCGCGGGCAAGTCGACGATGCTGAAGATGATCACCGGTGTGGCGTTCCCCTCATCGGGCAAGATCGAGGTCAACGGCCGGGTCAGCGCTCTGCTCGAACTGACCGCCGGGTTCGATCCGGAGTTCACCGGGCGCGAGAACATCCAGCTCCGCGGACAGCTTTGGGGCCTCGAGAAGAGCGAGATCGTCACGCTGGAGAAGGAGGTCGTGGAGTTCGCCGACATCGGCGTCTACATCGACCAGCCGATGCGCACGTATTCCAGCGGCATGAAGGCCCGCGTGGGCTTCGCCATCGCGGCGAGCATCAAGCCGGAGATACTTGTCGTCGACGAGGCGCTGGCAGTGGGCGACAAAGCGTTCCGCGAGAAGTGCGACCGCAAGATCAAGGAGATCATGGCGACCGAGAACGTGACGATCATCTTCGTCACCCACTCGGCGGCGTCGGCCGAAGCGGTGTGCCAGCGAGGCATCGTCCTCGAAAAGGGGAAGCTCGCCTTCGACGGCCCGATCCGTGCGGCGCTCGACTTCTACGAGCGCCCGCAGGAGGAGCCGGTGGCGGCAGGCTAGCGGCCCGGCCTTCGCCGCTCCGGCCAAGCCCCGGACGCGGCCGGCGTGGCGCGGCCCGAGATCGCGCGAGTGGTAGAATCGCCATCGACGCATGACAGCGCCCGTCCTCACCCGACCGTTGCAGAACCACTTCGTCGCAGCCGATCCACCGCACGGAAAGGACCGTGGCCTCATGACGGTTCACCGCCGGACCACCTCATCGTTCCGCCTCGCCGTGACTTTCGCCGCCCTCGTGGCGGCGTGCCTTGCGTTCCTGGTCGCCCCCGCACCCGCTCGCGCAACCGACGCGATCTTCGCGGTGAGCGGCCGCGGCTGGGGCCACGGGATCGGCATGAGCCAGTTCGGTGCCCTCGGATACGCTCGCCAGGGCAAGACCTACGACTGGATACTGCGGCACTACTTCCAGAAGACCGACCTTTCCACGCGCGATGTCGAGCCGACGGTGCTGGTGGATATCGATCCGGGCAAGCACGCGCGCTCGCAGTGGCGCATCACCGCCGGTAGCACGAACGCAACAGTCACCGTCTCGGATTGGAGCGGTGGCCTCCCGAGCGTGGACGTCACACGCGGGCTCAGCGTATGGCTCGTGTTCGACAAGGGCGACGCCGTCTTGTATGCGGACAGAGTCGGATCCGGCGGATCGCACTCCACCGGCGCCCTCCTCGCGCGGTTCACCGATTCCGCTCGGGTGCAGACCTCCGCCGCGGCCAAGGACTCTTTGGTGCGGTTCTTCGGCGAGACTGGGCCTTTCAGCGAGCACGGCATCGCTTGGCGTGGCCAGTTCCAGTTCAGGGCCGATGACACCGATGCTGCGGTCGGGCACGCGGTCGACCACGTGCCGATGGAGCAGTACCTGCGCGGCGTCGTGCCGCGCGAGTCCCCGTCGTCGTGGGGCACCGATGCGATGGGCGGAATGGAGGCCCTGAAGGCGCAGGCCGTCGCGGCGCGTAGTTACGCCTATGACGCGGCGACATCGGGGACGACGATCTGGTGCACGACCATGTCGCAGGTGTACGCCGGGGCGAACTGCCTGACCGACGGCCACACCCACGAGACGGCGCGAACCGATTCCGCCGTCACGGCGACGGCGAAGAAGTACGTTGTCTACGACGGCAAGGTCATCACGACGTTCTTCTCGTCCAGTAGCGGCGGCAAGACCGCCAACAGCAAGGACGTGTGGTTCTCCGGCTCGGCCGACACGAAGACGCCCGTCTACTACTCGAGCGTCGATGACGCCGACGACGTGGACGAGAACCCTAACTACCGGTGGTCGCTGTCCGACATGAGCGGCGCCACGATGGCGGCAAAGATCCGGGATCGGGACAACGGCTCCGACAACAAAGACACGCTGGACTACTCGGTGGCGTCTCCCGCCACCATCACGAGCGTGACGCTCGACCCGGGCGACTCCGGGTTCGTGCGGTACGTCACGATGAAGTGGTCGAACGGGAAGTCGTTCACGATCCAGGGGACGACGTTCCAGTTCGCGCTGGGGATGAAGTCCTCCGCGTTCACCGTGAAACTCAAGAACCCCCCGGCCCCGCCGGCGCCCGCCCCGACGCGCTTCCAGCAGGCCGATGCGCGCCCGCTGTGGGTCGGCGCGTGGGAGGGGCTGGAGGCGACTGCGGCCTCGGGCGGCTCGTACCGCCGGACGAACGCGACCGGTGCCTCGGTCACCGTGATGTTCAAGGGCTCCACCGTGGCATGGGTCGGCGTGAAGTCGTCCCGGGCCGGCAAGGCGGACGTGATGCTCGATGGGACCCGGGTCGCCACGGTCGACCTCTACGCGGCAACGACCTCGTACAACACCAAGCTCTGGACCAAGACCGGTTTGTCGACAACGGCCACGCACACGTTGGTCGTGAAGGTGCTCGGCACGCACCGCACCGGTTCGGCCGGCTCCTACGTATATGTGGATGCGATCGACATCACGGGGACGATGCTGGCCGTCCCGAGGCCGCCGGTGTGGAAGCGCTACGAACAGGGTGCCGCCCCTGTGACCTATAAGGGCACGTGGAAGACCTCGTCGATCGCTGGGCTCTCCGGCGGTACGCACGCGTTCTCGAAGGAGGCGTCCGCCACGGCGACGTTCACCTTCACCGGCTCGCAGGTCCGGTGGATCGGCAAGCGCGCCCGCAACTATGGGAAGGCGTACGTGAGCCTCGATGGCGGCACGGCGGTGCTCATCGATCTCTACGCTTCAACGACGCAGTATCAGCAGCGGCTCTTCGACTCGGGGAGGATCGCCGTGGGAACGCATACGCTGACGGTTCGCGTGCCCCGCAAGAAGAACGCGAAGTCGACCGACTACTACGTCGACATCGACGCGTTCCTGGCACTCGAGCCCGGCAAGTAAGCCGACCGACCGGCGGGCAGCCGCGCGCCGCATTGCAGGGAGACACCATGATCGACGAGAGGCTCGCGCACATCCGTCACGCCGTCCGTGAGCTCGAAGCGATGACCGGCGGCGTGGTCCCACGCGCTCTCGTCGTTCTCGGCAGTGGGCTCGGCGGGGTCGTGGACGCCATGGAGGTCTCCTCCGAGCTGCCGTTCGAGGCGCTGCCCGGCTACGCCGCCTCCGCCGTGATAGGCCACGCGGGACGCTTCGTGTTCGGCACCCTCTCCGGCACGCCCGTACTCGCCATGCTCGGGCGCCTGCACATGTACGAAGGCCACCCGGTGGAGCGCGTGGTGCTGCCGATGCGCGCAGCAGCCACGTTGGGCTGCAAGGTCCTCATAGCCACCAACGCAGCGGGGGGTATCGCTCCGCGCCTCCGCGTAGGTCAGACGATGATGTTCACCGACCACATCAACCTGATGGGCGCCAACCCGCTCACGGGCGCCAACATCGAGGAGCTGGGGGTGCGGTTCCCGCCGATGGCGGAGGCGTACAGCCCGCGCCTGATCGCGATGGCACGCGAGATCGCGGACGCTGCGGGGGCGGACATGGCAGAGGGCGTCTACGCCGCGGTGCCGGGTCCGAACTACGAGACCCGCGCGGAGATCCGCTACCTGCACGCCGTCGGAGCCGATGCGGTCGGGATGTCGACGGTGCCCGAGATCATCGCGGCCCGGCACGCAGGCATGGAGTGCGCGGCATTCTCGCTGATAGCGAACGTGGCGGGGGAGATGACCGACTCCCACGAGCACGTCCTGACCGCGGTGGAGGACGGCGCTCCCGTCATGGCGGGCGTCGTGGCTGGTATACTCGCGCGGCTGTGATCCCCGCGCCTGCGGGCGCGCGCGATGCGTCCGACGGCGCCGAAACGTATCCGCACCTGCGCTCGCCGAAGGAGC
>JAHEXP010000063.1 GCA_023252055.1 Coriobacteriia bacterium | reverse complement strand
TCGCCGGTTCCGCCACCACCGCGACGGCGCCTACGACGGCGCTTCGGTGCGGCCGCGGACGTCGCATCCGCATCGGCGCCCGCAGCCGTAGCCGGCTTCGGAGCGACGCTCTTGGGCTGCTGACGTCGGCCCTGCTTGGGCTGGCTGGCGGCCTTCGGCGTGCCTGCCGCCTTCGGCGCGGTACCGGATGCGGGCGGGGTGCCCTCTCCCCCGCCTCCGCGACGGCGACGCCTGCGGCTGGGGGCCGCGGAACCGTCCTCGGTGGAAGCTGCCTGGACCGGCCCGTCGGTGGAGCTCGGAGCGACGACCGCTTCGCGCGCGGAGGACTCGCCGAGGACGCGGGTGCGTGTGTGAGCGCCGGAGGGGGCTGCATCGAGCAGCGAGGCCATCGAGCGCTCGACCGCCTCGGCCTTCACCTTGCACGGGCAGGTGCAGCCTTCGCCCTTGCCGCACTCCATGTCGGCAAGGGCCACCGTGGTGCGGCTGCCGTCCTCCTTGCGCATCGTGATGCGCTCGCGCGGAGTGTCGAGTTCGACGACCTTGCCGAGCGTGCCACCGATGTCGATGATCGCGCCCTTCTTGGGAGCGCGCCCCTTGAAGTCCTTGTAGGCGTCGTACTCGTAGCGCAGGCAGCACATGAGGCGACCACACAGCCCGGAGATCTTCAGCGGGTTGAGTGGCAGGTCCTGCTCCTTGGCCATGCGGATCGAGACCGGCTGGAACTCGCCGCCGAAGCGCACACAGCACAGCTGCTCGCCGCAGTGGCCCAGGCCGCCGACCATCCGCGCCTCGTCGCGCACGCCGATCTGACGCATGTCGATACGGAGATGGAACTCGGCCGCGAGGTCACGGACGAGCTCGCGGAAGTCAACGCGGTCCTCGGCGACGAAGTAGAAGACCGCACGCTGGTCGTCGAAGAGGAACTCGACGTCGGTGGGCTTCATGTCGAGCTTGTGCTTGGCCACGAGGCGCCGGTAGACGGGCATCGCCTCGCGCTCGCGGGCATGCAGCTCGGCCGCGTGCTCCAGGTCCTCCTCGGTGGCGACGCGCAGGATGTGCATGCCGGCCTCGATGATGGCGCGCGCAGGATGCTCCTGCTCGGCCACGGCGATGCGGCCGAGTTCGGTGCCGCGCTCGCTCTCGATGACGACGACATCGTCCACATTCGTATCGATACCGGCGGGATCGATGAGCACCGCCGACGGGGCGTTCCTTAGGATGACTCCCACGGTCGTGGGCATGTACGGGCCTCCTGTATCTCGAACAGCATGGCCTCGACGGCCAGCTGGGGGCTCACATTATACGAGACGCGGCGCCTCGCACGGGAAACAGCGTCGAGTCCCGCTTGGATGGACGCCTGTGACATGCAGGATGCGGCGGTTGCCACGTCGTCGGCGGCGTCCCGATTTGCGACTCCGTCCGCCCCGGCGGAGACCGCCAGGACGTCTCGCAGCCAACTTCCGGCCACCGCGACTATCTCGAGGACCGCCTCACGCTCGCGGGCCGTCAGCTCTCTCTTGTGCCGTTGCTCCACGTCCTTCGTCTGAGCGGCGCGACCCATGAACTCGACGCGCTCGCGCAGTTCGACGACCTGTCGCTCCTTCATCTCGTCGAGCGGTGCGCGCACCTCTTTGAGCAGGTCCCGTGCCGAGACCAGGATGTCGCGCCCATCCATGACGGGCAGATCGCGCAGAACCCCGAGGACGTGATCGCGCGCCTCGCGCCGCGCGGGGCTGCGCAGGAACTCCAGGGCGCGCGACAGGTCGCCCGAGCAGGCCGCGAGAGCGGCGAGCGCTTCGTCCTCGCCGGCGCCGGTGCGCTCCGCCAGCAGGCCACGCGCACGCAACGGCGGCACCGGCGAGAACCGCACCGCCTGACACCGCGAAGCGACCGTCGGGATGATCGCGTCGTAATCGTCGGTGAGCAGCACGATCGTGACCGGGTCCGGCGGTTCCTCCAGCGTCTTGAGGAAGGCGTTGGCGGCCGCGTCGCCCAGTGACTCGGCGCGGTCGAGGATGTAGACCTTGGAGTGCCCATCGGCGGGCGCGAGCCACATGTCCGGCACGATCTCGTCGCGGACCTGCTCGACGAGGTACGACGCCGCACCCGCGGGCTCGAAGACGCGAACGTCGGGATGCGCACCACGGCGGACGCGCTGGCATGCGGAGCACGCGCCGCACCCGCCGTCCCCGCAGATGAGCGCGCATGCGAGCAGCAGGGCGGCGCTGCGCTTACCCGAGCCCGGCGGCCCCACGAAGAGGTAGGCATGGCTGGTCGAGCCGCTCTCGACCGCGGTGCGCAGGAACGAGGCGACCCGCTCTTGACCCACGAGATCGTCGAAGACGCAGGCGCTCACGGCTACCAGAACCCGTTGAGGAGCGCGCCCACGGCGGGGTGCGAGGACACGGCGTCCCACACCCGGTCCGCCACCTGGGCGACATCGCCCGAAGCGTCGACGCGCACCACCCGGTCCGGCTCAGCCGCGGCGATCGCCTCGAAACCGGCCAGCACGCGGCGGTGGAAGTCGTCGGGCTCCGCTTCGATGCGGTCAGCTCCGCCGGTCGTCGCACGCGGCACCCCGTGGTCGGGATCCAGTGCGAGGTAGACGGTCAGATCGGGGCGCAGCCCGCCGGTCGCGTTCATGTTCAGGGTCCCGACCAGATCCGGATCGAGGCCACGGCCGTAGGACTGGTAGGCGGTCGACGAGTCGTAGAAGCGGTCGCACAGCACGAACTCCCCACGCTCGAGCGCGGGCTCGATCACGGCTGACACCAGTTCGGCGCGGCTGGCTTCGTACAGCAACAGCTCGGTCACGGGCGCCATGTGGGCGGCAGGGTCCAACACGAGGTCGCGGATGCGGTCACCGGCGGGCGTGCCGCCGGGTTCGCGTGTCTCGAGCACCGTCACGCCCGCCGCGCGCAACCTGCGCGCCAGCTCGCGGCCCTGCGTGGACTTCCCCACGCCCTCGCCGCCCTCGATGGTGATGAAGACTCCCCGCACCGCTCTCACGCCTTCCACTGGGCACGCGCGTCCGCATACAGGTCGCCGCCGCGCGCATCGATCGCCACGAACACGGGGAACGCCTCGAGGCGCATGCGCACCAGCGCCTCCGTTCCCAACTCGGGCCACGCGACCGTCTCCATCGAAGTGACGTGCCGCGCCAGCAAGGCGGCCGCGCCGCCCACCGCCGCGAAGTACACCGAACCGGTCTCCGCGCAGGCGGCGGCCACCTCCCGCGATCGTACGCCCTTGCCGATCGTTGCGACGACCCCTGCGCGCAGGAGAGCCGGCGTCCATGTGTCCATCCGCTTGGCCGTGGTCGGCCCGACCGCTCCTGCTGGGAGGCCGGCCGCGGGTGGCGTCGGGCCGGCGTAGAAGATCGTCGCGCCGGCCAGGCCGAACGGCAGGACCCCGTCGCGCTCCAGTAGCTCGACGATGCATGCGTGCGTCGCGTCGCGCGCGGCGTACACGTCGCCAGTGAGGGCGACCTCGTCGCCCACGCTCAGCGTAGACAGCTCGGCGCGATCGGCCGGAAGGAGCAACTCACGCATCTCCGGCCGCCTGCTCTCCCGTTCCGGACGGGTCGGCGTCCCTCTTGGAGCGCCAGTCGATCGCGTACGCGGCGTAGACGGCGGCACCCAGAACGATGAGCGACGCGAAGATCAGCGTGATGCGCGAACCGGTCAGCACGAGCCGCGCGGGGTCCCCACCGGAGGCCGAGACCACCTGGCGAACGATGCCGCCCACAAGGTCGCCCACCGGAGCGGTGAGCACCATGGAGGCGAGCAGGGCCACTCGCAGCACCGACTCGAGAGCCGCGAACACACGTCCGCGCACCGCGTCGACCACGGTCGCCGAGATGTAGGTGTTCCCCGCGACGGTCACCTGCGCGATGAGGAAGCCGGCTGCCGTGCCGAACAGCGCGGCGACCCAGTAGATGCCCACGGTGGAGAAGCCGAGCATCGCGACACCGAACCCTGCGATGCCGGTCACGAACAAGCGCTCGAGCGAGACGCGGGCAGCGACGCGCGGGACGATGACCGCGCCGAGGAACATCCCGAGCCCGAGGAACACGAGCATGAACGTCTGCGGCCCCTGGGTGGCGACGCGCTGCAGCGGCGGTACGAGGTCGAGGAACGGGATGCCGCCTACGAGGTTCTGCTGCACGTAGACAAGCCCGACAGGAACGATCGCACCGCCGCCGAGGATCGCCAAGCCGATGCTCGCGAGGAAGCCGCGCAACTCGCGGTGCTCCCGCAGCAGCGTGTAGGACTCCACCACGTCCTTGCCGAAGAGCCGGAGGTCGAGCGCGCGCTCGCGGCGCTTCACGCGCTTCACGACGATCGTCGAGATGAGCGCCGCCGACAGGAGGAACGAGAAGAAGTCGAGGACGATCCCGCCCTGAGGACCGATGAGGCCCGGTTGGCTCGCGACGAAAGCGGAGATCACCGGCACGTTCTCCGCGATCAGGAACTTCAGGAACGCGCCGAACACCGACACGATGGCGCCGGACGCCACGAGGCCGATGAGCATGCTGGCCTGCTGTGTCGTGTAGGACAGGCCATTGGCGGCGGCGAGGTCGCGCTCCTCGACGATCATCGGGATGAGCGCATTCTTCGCCGGAACGAAGAGCAGATTGCAGATCTCCATCAGGAACGTGATCGAGTAGATGAGCGCGAGCGCGACACCCGCAGGCACCATGCCCGACGTCGCGCTGATGAGCCCCAAGCAGAGCACGCCGTTGATGACGTCGCAGGCGATCATGAGGCGGCGGCGGTCGAAGCGGTCGACCAACACCCCGAGCACCGAGCCGATGAGCAGCGACGGGATGATCTTCGCGATCATGATGCCCGCGACCGCCATCGAGGACCCGGGAGCGAGGCTGCTGACGAGCGGGATCAGCAGGCCGACCACGAGCCAGTCGCCCACGCCCGAGATCGTCTGCCCCACCCACATGTTCCTGAAACTGCGGTTCGCGAGCAGCCGGCCGTACCCCCCGGCTGCTGCAACGTTGGCGGTCTCCATGACATCGGGAGCGCCGACCGAGATCTCTTCGGTGCCGTGCTTCTCGAGGGTCACCCTGCGACCTCCACTACGGCGGAGCGCACGGCGCAGCAGCCCATGTTGACCGCAACGGGCAGGGCCGCGATGTGGCAGGGGGCGGTCACGAGGTGCACCGCCAGAGCGGTGGTCCTTCCACCGAGCCCGGCAGGGCCGATCCCCGTGGCGTTGATCGCCTCGAGCAGCTCGCATTCGATCGAACCCGCCTCGGGTGAAGCCGGAGCCGACCCGATCGTGCGTAGCAGGGCCTTCTTGGCGAGGCCCGCGACCGTGTCGAACGTCCCACCGACGGCAACGCCCAGCAGCAGGGGGGGGCAAGCGCCGGTCGCCTTCGCCTCCACTGCGCCGAGGACGAACTCGCGTACTCCCGCCATCCCAGCCGACGGGGGCAGCATCGCGAGCGCGCTGGCGTTGTCGCTCCCGCCTCCCTTGAGCATGACCTCCACACGCGCGCCGGCGCCGGGGCGAAGCTGTACCTCGAGGAACGCGGGCGTGTTGTCGCCCGGGTTGGTGCGGTCCATGAGCGCGTCGCGGACGGTGGACATGCGAAGGCCGAAGTCCCGATAGGCAGCGGCCACCGCTTGGTCAGCGATGCGCTGCAGGTCGCCCGGCACTCCGCCGTCCACGCCGATGCCGATGCGCACCCACGCCGTCCCCGTGTCCTGACACAGTGGGACCCGGTCGGCGGACGCGATCTCGGCGTTGTCGAGCAACTGGCGGAGCACGGAGCGTCCCCGCTCGGAGGGCTCAGTTTCCAAGGCCGCTGCGAGGGCGGCGCGCACGTCCGGGCGCAGCGTCGCAGCGGCCTCGCCCACGGCCTGGTGGATCGCGTCGCCGAGTGCGGCCCGGGACACCATCAGACGTCTGCGGCTTCCAGGGCGGCGATCTGTTCGCGTATCTGCTGCGCCGAAGCGCGGAGCGCGGTGAGCTCTCCGTCTGTCAGCGGAAGCTCGGGCACCGCCACGACTCCCGCCCGCCCGAGGACCGCCGGCACCGACATATGGACGCCCGAGATGCCGTAGGCGCCCTCGAGGCGCACGCAGGTCGGCAGCACCGCACCCGTGTCTCCGAGCACCGCTTCGACCATCGAGGCGACCGATACGCCGGGCGCGTAGAACGCGCTGCCGGTCTTGAGAAGGGCGACGACCTCGGCTCCACCGAACACGGTGCGGCGCACCAACTCGGCGACCTCGGCCTCCGGAAGGAGGTCGGTCAGAGGGCGGCCCGCGATCGTGGAAAGGCGTGGCAACGGGACCATCGCGTCGCCATGTGCGCCGACGACGAGTGCGTCGACCTCGCTGATGGCGGCTCCGGTGGCCTCGGCGATGAAGTAGGCGAAACGGGCGGAATCGAGAACACCGCCCATGCCGAAGACCCGCGAGGCCGGCAGACCGGAGAGCTTCCACGCGCGGTCGGTCATGACGTCGAGCGGGTTGGTCACGCAGATGACAACGGCTTCCGGCGATGCCGCGACGACCGAGGCGACGACGGAAGCGACGATGCCCGCGTTGATCGCGAGCAGTTCGTCACGGGTCATGCCCGGCTTGCGGGGAACGCCCGCGGTGATGACCACGACGTCCGAGCCCGCGGTGTCCGCATAGTCGTTCGTGCCCGCCACGCGCGGGCCGAACTTGAGCACGGAGCGCGAGTGCATCATGTCGAGCGCCTTGCCCTGCGGCAGCCCCTCAGCGACATCCACCAACATCACGTCGGCGACCGAGCGCGTCGCGAGCACGAACGCCGCGGTGGCTCCCACCTGGCCTGCGCCGACGATGGTGACTTTCGGATACGACACGGCTGGTCTCCTCGTGACGGAAAAGGACCGGTCCGTCCTCGTTCGGGGCATCTTGGATCCGCCTCCGCGCGAGCACGTGCGCCGCGTCGCGGCGCAGCGGATTGTAGCACGCACGGACCCTCCCGGACCCTCGGGCGGGGGCGGGCGGCGACCTACCTGAGGCCGGCCTTCCGGTGCACCGCAAGGCGCTGCGCGAGCACCGGGGCGACACCGGGAAGGGAGCGCGGGCGCTCCGTGAAGCCGGCCGGGCTGGGAACGTCGGCAACGAGAAGCTCGTCGCCCGACCCGCCCTCCGCGAGGATCTCGCCGAGGTGCACGATGGCGCCGATGCCCGCGGAGTGGATCCCGCGCGAGTTGCCGGTCACCGTTGCCACGACGACCAGCGGCGCGAGGTGCAGGCTCGCATCGAGCGCCAACTCGAGCGCGGCCTCCGCCTGCAGCGGGTCTTCCGCATTGAACCGCCATACCAGGGTGTCGCAGGCGCTCTCCTGGATCGCAGCGAAGCGATCCGGATCGATGCAATCATCCCCGTCAAGGGCGATGGTCCTGCCGAGCGCGGTGGCAAGAGGCGCGAACGCATCCCCGGCCACCATCGAGCCCGCCGGACGGACCCAGGCCATGCCGGGTGCTCGCTCCTCGACGTTGCGGAAGAACGCATCGAGCAGCGTTCTGTCGCCGCCGAGGCCGGGGACGCGAGGGAACACGAGGACCTGCACGCCCTGCTCGGCGGCGTGCTCCGACTGCGCGAGCATCGCCGCGAGATCCATGCGCTCGTGCGCGCGAAGTCGATGCTGGAGCACCG
>JAHEXP010000021.1 GCA_023252055.1 Coriobacteriia bacterium | reverse complement strand
CGGTGTGGGCTCGGTGAAGCACCTGTGCTCGGAATGCCATGCCACCACCGAACTCCAAGCGGTCCACGGCGGGGCCTCGGGCTGCGCGAAGTGCCACCCCGCGCCGCGCTCCAGCTTCACCACGTGGAACAAGGGCTGCGTGCAGGGCGACTGCCACAAGCTCGGGACGTCGCTCGCCATGCACGGCAACCTCACCAGCGCGCACGCGGCGACCGCTGCCGCGGCCTGCACCGTCGCCGGCTGCCACACGGGCGGCACCGATGTGGCGGTCGTGCACCTGACCCGGGGTTGCGCCATCTGCCATGCGCGCAGCGGCGGCCCGACCTTGGTGTGCGCGAGCTCCGGGTGCCACCCGAGCGGCCCGCCCGCCACGCACGATGCGCACCCGGCGACGGTGACCTCCGGCACGATCGTCATCAACGGGACGAGCTACCCGCGCCACTACTGCACCGAGTGCCACCCGGTCATGGAACTTCAGGCGCTTCACGGGGGCGAGTCGGGGTGTGCGAACTGCCATCCGAGCCCGCGCGACACCTTCACGACCTACACGGGTGGATGCATGCAGGGCAACTGCCACTCGACGACGTCGCCACGGCGGATGCACGCCAACGCCACGTCGGCGCACCTGCTGAGTACCGGTCCGTCGTGCACCGTCCCCGGTTGCCATACCGGTGGTGGGGACATCGCCAAGATCCATGCGACGAAGGGCGGATGCCCGGCCTGCCACGGCCCCGGCATCGTTCCGTCGACTACGTGCAGCGACTGCCACGACACTGACATCACAGCCGTCCACGCGCCCTTCATCGGGACCAAGCACCATGTCGCGTCGAACGGCTGCGTGACCGGCGATTGTCACACCGAGGCCGATGGGGCCACGCTGCATGCGCCCGGTTCGGGTTGTGTGGACTGTCACACCGGCAGCGGGACGCCGGTCCTGACGTGTGCCACCTGCCACGTGGGCGACTCAACCACCGTTCACGCTGCCAAGATCGGAACCAAGCACACCGTTCCGGTGGGGTCGTGCGTCAACGCGACGTGCCACAACCAAGCGGATGCCGCGCTGATCCACGCGCCTGGGTCCGGATGCGTGGACTGCCACCGCAAGGGCCTGACGCCCTCGGTCGACTGCGCGACCTGCCACAAGGCCGCCGCCATAGCCGCCAAGCACCCCAGCGGAACGGCCGGGCATACCGTCAATCAGCACCCCTGCACGTCGTCCAGTTGCCATCCGGGCGATGCCGCGACGATGCACGCGAAGTCCGACAGCAGTTGCGCTGCGTGCCACGACGAGAGCGGGACCGCGGACACCAACGCGTGCTCGAGCTGCCACTCCCCCGCTTGGGCGTCCTTGCACGCCGTCTACGCTGTCTCGAGCGACTTCCACGGGGCCAAGGCCGGCAACGGCAGCAGCGACTGGGGCTGGGAGTCGAACGGGACGATCCTCGCACCGTACGCGCGCGGGGCTTCGATGCCGTGCTCGACGTGCCACGACCAGACCGGCACGACGAACCTCTACAACTTCCCGCTCACGGTGAACGGTCGCCAGATCACGGTCACCACCGAGTCCCAGATGCCCAACATGTGTCTCGCCTGCCACGGAGGCAACGTCGCCGACTGGCACGCAGGTTGTTTCGAGTGCCACGGCAGCGGCATGGGGCCCGACGGCCCGAAGAACGTGAACGAATTCAACGCGCTCTACGACGGCGACTGCGGACTGTGCCACTGGCATGGTGGCCAGGGTTGGCCCCACGGACCGGGCTGGATGAGCGGCCCCACGCTGTAACTGCGGGGGGTCTACCAGCCGTCGCGAGCGAGACCGGGCCGCGCGGTTCTTCAGACGAGCAGTTCGCCGCGCTCGTAGAGCCGCAGGCAGGCCTCGACCACAGCCGGGTCGTACTTGGCCGGAGCCGCCCGGAGTTCCGCGACCGCCGCATCGATGCCGAGCGCCGGCCGGTACGGACGGTGGGTCGCCATCGCTTCGACGACGTCGGCGACGCACAGTACGCGCGCGAGCGGCGCTATGCGCTCCCCCGTCAGCCCCTCGGGATAGCCTGAACCGTCCATCCGCTCGTGATGCTGGAGGACGATCTGCGCCACCGGCCACGGGAACGGGATGTCCTTGAGGATCTCGTAGCCGTTGCGCGGGTGCTCGCGGATGAGCGACATCTCGAGTTCGGTCAAGAGCGTGGGCCTGGTGAGTATCTCAGCGGGCACGCTCAGCTTTCCGATGTCGTGGACGACCGCCGCCATCTCCACCGCGGCGACGTCGTGCGGCGGCATCCCCATCTCAAGGGCGATCGCCTTGGCGACACGGGCGGTCCGCTCCTGGTGGCCCTTCGTGTACTGGTCCCTGATCTCGATCACGCGGCCCATCGCCTCCGCGACGTCGTAGACCATGCGCTCGAGGCTCTCGTTCGTCGTGCGCAGCGCCTCCTCGCCCAGATGACGGCGGCTGATGTCTTGGATCGCGCCGACAAGTCGGGTGGGGTGCCCGTCGGCGTCGAACTCGAGGCGTCCATGCCCGTGGACCCAGACGGTCTCGCCGTCCACAGGGCGGGTGACCCGGTACTGCTTGTCGAAGGGCTGCCGCTTCCCCGCCACGTCGTCGTTGAAGTAGTCGACCATCATCTGCCGGTCGTCCTCGTGGACGAGGGCGGCCCATCCGTCGTAGTCGCGCACGTAGCCCGCATCGATGCCGAAGATGTCATCCATCGTGGCCGAGCTCGTCCAGCGGTCCGCCACCATGTCGAACACATAGGACCCGATCCGAGCGATCGCCTGCGCGTCGCGGAGGTCCTCTTCGCTCTCGTGCAGTGCCTCGGATGCGCGCACACGCTCGGTGACGTCTCGGGCGAACCCCTCGGTGCCCAGGACGTCGCCGGCGTCGTTGCGAACCACGCTGACGTTGAGTGAGACCCACAGGGTGGTCCCGTCCTGCCTCAGGCCGAGGCCGATGCGGTCGAACACCGTTCCGTCGCGCCTCAGTTGAGCGAGCACGTCGTCGCGCTCCTGCGCATCCGCATACAGCGAGGCCGCGGCACGCCCGACCATGTCGGCGGGGCTGTCGAATCCATACATGCGGACGGCGGCCGAGTTCACGAGCGTCAACACACCGTCCGCGTCCGCCTGGAAGAACGCGTCCTGCATGCCGTCGATCGCGCTCCGGTACCGTTCCTCGCTCGCTCGGAGGGCCTCGTCGGCACGCGCCCGGTCGGTGATGTCCTGGATGAAGCCCCCGACTGCGACCGCATCGCCATCGGCATCTCGGATGAGGCGCCCTTGGGCGTGCAGCCACCGGATATCGTCATCGGGCATGAACACGCGGAAGTCCACAGGCGCCGCCGGCGCGCCGCTGAGGATGAGCTCGCGCGCCGCCTCGAAGCGCTCAGCGTCGTCCGGATGGATCCGCTGCCTGGCCAGCGCCGTCTGCGCGAGAAGGTCCACGCTCGGATCGGCGTGCAGCACGCGGTAGAGCTCGGGTGAGCCCACGAGGCTGCCGTCGGTCAGATTCAACCGCCAGCTTCCAAGATGCGCGATCTGCTCGGCCTCGTCCTCCAGCAGGCGCAAGGAGGCAACGGTCTCGGCGCTGCGCCTGCGCTCGGTCACGTCGAGGCCGACGACGAACGTCAGACCGTCCTCATCCGTGCAAAGGCGCCATTCCACCCATACCGGTGTACCGTTGCCAGCGGTGACACGGGCCACCGTCTCCCCCGCGGGTGCGCCGCTGCGGGAGACTTCCAAGGCGGCTGCGACAGCTGCCCTGTCCGCCTCATCGATGAGGTCCAGGAAGGCGGCGTCGCGAAGGCCCTGCTCCGGGTAACCCAGAGATGACGCCCAGCACTCGCTCCACCGCACGAAGTGGCCGGACGCGTCGACGATGCAGCGCAGGTCGCGCGAAAGAGCGCAGAATACCTGCGCTTCGTGCGGCGTGGCGGGAACCTGCACGGCACCTCCCAGACGGCGGCTACCCGTCCAGTATGCGCTGAGCGCGCAGGTGGTGCACCACCGGACTCAAGGCGTGCGCTAGTCTTGATGGCGCCCATCCGAAAGAAGGCACCCGTGACCTGTTACATGCGGCACATGGACTGGCTCTTCGACGCCCTCGGGATCGCGAGCGACAAGGCGAACCGCCGACGCGTGGACTCCGCCCTGCGCGCGGAACTCCGCTCCGCTGAAGGCGACCACTGCCCTGAGGTGTGGGCGGCGTACAAGGCGCTCAACGACGACGAGCGCGCGGCCCTCGTGCCGGCTCTGCGGGCGGCGCTCAAGCTCTAGAGCAGGCAGGCCCCGCCGTCTCGGCCGACGTAGCGCAGCCAGCGGCTGTCGACCCATGCCTGCACCGCTTCGACCGCCTCAGGTGCCATCCCACGGAACCTGCTCTGTGTAGCGATGTAGTCCGCGACCGGAACGAGGCTCCGTCCGGTCTTGCCGAGCATCTTGCTGCGACCGGTCAGCCGGAATTGGCCGTCCACGACCTCGTAGAGCACGACGAGTCCGCAGTCCACGGCGAGCTTGCCGAGGCGAATGGTGTCCTTCGGGTCGAATCCCCATCCGCTGGGGCACGGCGTGTTCATGTGGATGTAGCGCAGCCCGCCGATCGTGCGCGCCTTCGCGACCTTGTCGTAGACGTCGGTGGGGAACGCCGCCGACGTGGAGGCGACATACGGGATCCCGTGCGCTTCCATGATCGCCGGAAGGTCCTTCGGGTTCTCGCGCTTGCCGGCCCACGTGGTGGTGGTGCGCGCGCCCGCGGGGGTGAGCCCGCTTCGCTGCGTGCCGGTGTTCATGTACGCCTCGTTGTCGTAACAGAGGTAGATGAAGTCCTCGTTGCGCTCGGCGGCTCCGGACAGCGCCTGGATGCCGATATCGCCGGTCCCTCCGTCGCCCGCCATCGCGAGCACGGTCATCTCGCCGGCGCGGCCGGTGGCGCGCAGCCCGGCGGCGATCCCCGAGGCGGCCGCGGCCGTCGACGGGAAAGCGACGTTGATCCACGGCACGTCCACCGATGAGATCGGGAACATGCCGCCGAGCACCGTGAGGCAGCTCGCAGGGACCGTCATCACCATGCGCCCCTCGAGTGCGGCGGTCACCTGCCGCAGGGCGATGCCGATGCCGCAGCCCGCGCACGACCGGTTGCCCGGTAGCACGTACGAAGCATCGGGGAGATCGAGGATCTTGGTCGCCATGGTTTCGCTCACCCCTCGAGGTGGAGGTTGATCCAGTCGGTCTCGCGTGTGCGCATGCCGGCGGCCGCGTCCGCCACCGCCCCGCGTGCTGCGTCCGCGAGCTGCTCGAGCGAGACGTCGCGCCCGCCGAGCCCACACACCGCACCGAACACCGGCGGTGCGCCTTCGACGCCGAGCAGGCAGCCCCGCAGGTCGGAGCAGATCGGCCCTTCGTAGCCGTAGGACAGCGCCTTGTCGAACACGAGCGCGACGCTGCGGCCCACGAGTCGCTCACGCAGCGCCTCGATGGGGAACGGCCGGTAGGCACGGATGCCGAGCACGCCCACTTTGATGCCTTCCTCGCGCAGCGCCTCCGCGGTGAGCGTCAGCTGCATCGCGAGCGAGCCAGCCGCGACGAGGACGACGTCCGCGTCCTCGAGCAGGTGCTCCCACACCAGCCCGCCCCACGAGCGGCCCACCGCATCGTGGTAGGCCGAGTCGACGGCCGGGATGACCGCGAGCGCCTCGAGCAGCGCGCGGTGGTGCAGCGCGCGGATCTCCATGTAGCCGGGCGCGGCGACGCCCTCGGTGTCGTTGCGCGGGTCGGCGAGCGTGACCGGACCGATGTTGCGCGGGTCTCCAGGGTCGACGATCGTCCACGGGTCGGTGAAGGGCGGAAGGAACCCGTCGATCTGCTCGGCATCCGGGACGCTCACCGGCATCATCGTGTGCGACAGCAGGAAGCCGTCGTAGCAGACCATCACCGGCAGGTGCAGCTTCTCGGCGATGAGGTAGGCCTGCACCGTGGTGTCGAGGATCTCCTGGTTGTTGCGGCAGTAGAGCTGGACCCAGCCGGCGTCGCGCACCGACATCGAGTCCTGCTGGTCGTTGAGGACGTTCCAGGGGGCGGCCATCGCACGGTTCGCGATGCACATCACGATCGGGAGGCGCGCCCCGGGCGCCCACCACACCTGCTCGAACATGTAGGCGAGCCCGTTGGCGCTCGTAGCGGTGAACGTACGGGCGCCGACGGTGGCAGCGCCGATGCAGACCGTCATCGCGGAGTGTTCGGATTCGACCGCCACGAACTCGGCGGGCAGTTCCCCCGACTCCACCCACGCGGCCAGCTGCTCGACCACGGGCGACTGCGGCGTGATCGGGTAGGCCGCGATCACCTGCACGCGGGCGAGCCGCGCCGCTGTGGCCGCCGCCTCGTTGCCGGTCATCACCGATGTCTCAGGAGCCATCAGCCCACCTCCTCGCCTTCTGCGAGCTCACACGCGCCATGGAGGGCCTCCGGAACCATCTGTATCGCATCAGCGGGACATTCCTCGGCGCAGATGCCACACCCCTTGCAGTAGGTGAGGTCGATGACCGGGCCTGCGCCCTGTGCGATGCAGCCGTCGGGGCAGTAGACCCAGCAGAACTGGCACGTCACGCGACCCGCCTTCGCCGCGAGGCAGAGCGCCGCGTCCATGACCGGGCGCTTGTTGCGCCACTGGCCCGTTGCTCCGGCCTCGCCCACTGCCGGCTTCGACATCGAGATCTCTCGCTGCGCCACGTCGGCGCCTCCTGTCTCGCGCGCGCTCATGCGCGGGTGCAATCGAATGCGATGCGTGCAGCCTCGATGTTCTTCGCCGCCGCGGAGCCGTGGAACGCGTGCGCGATGGCCGCTTCCACGCTTTCCATCGTCACGAGGCCGGTGGCGCGTGCGAACGCGCCGAGGATCGCGGTGGACACCATCGGCTGGCCGCCAACGATCAGGTTCGCCGCCTCGGCGGCCCCGATCACGTCGCTCGTGACCACACGAAGGTCGTCGCGCAGCGCGAACTCGGAGGGCGCCTTCGGGGAGTTCACGATGACGGTGCCGCCCGCCTTCATGCCGGCGGTGGCGTTCGCCACATCCAGCAGCGACTCGTCGAGCACGACGATGATGTCGGGCTCGCTCACCTGCGACAGCACGCGCAGAGGCTCGTCGGCCAGGCGCGTGGATGCGGTGATGGGCGCGCCCCTTCGCTCGGCGCCGAACGAGGGCTGCGAGGTCACGCCCGCGAAACCGCTACGGAACGCGGCGTCAGCGAGCACTTTCGCGCTCGTGACGGCCCCCTGGCCGCCCCTGCCGTGCCAACGGATCTCGTGCATATCGCTACCCCTCGGATTCGCTTGCGAAGACCTTGACCTCGGTGAGCCCGAGGGCCTCCGTGGCCATCTCCCGCAGTTTGTACTTCTGGATCTTGCCGGACGCGGTCATCGGGAACTGGTCCACGAAGAACACGAACTTCGGCGCCTTGTAGCGCGCCATGCGGGCCCGAGCGTACTCCTGCACGTCGCCCTCGGTGATGTCGCTGCCGGCCTTGCGGCGCACGAACGCACCCACGACCTCGCCGTACTTCGGGTCGGGGACGCCCACGACCTGCGCGTCCTCTACGCCCGGCATCGTGTACAGGAACTCCTCGATCTCGCGCGGGTAGATGTTCTCTCCACCGCGGATGATCATGTCCTTGATGCGGCCGGTGATGCGGTAGTAGCCGTCCTCGTCCACCGTGCCGATGTCGCCCGAGTGCAGGTAACCGTCGGCGTCGATCGCCTTCTCGGTGGCCTCGGGCATCTTGTAGTAGCCGTTCATGACGTTGTAGCCGCGGCAGCACAGCTCGCCCGGGACGTTCGGCGGGCAGTCCTCGCCGGTCTCCGGGTCGATGACGCGCACCTCGACCTCGTCGTGCTTGCGGCCCACCGTCTCGCACTTGCGCTCGAGCGTGTCGTCCGTGGTCGTCTGCGTGAAGACCGGCGACGTCTCGGTCAGGCCGTAGCAGATCGTCATCTCGGACGCGTGCATACGGTCGATGACCTGGCGCATCGTCTCGATCGGACACGGGCTGCCGGCCATGATGCCGGTGCGCAGGCTCGTGAGGTCGAACATATCGAACATCGGGTGCGCGAGTTCCGCGATGAACATCGTCGGCACTCCGTAGAGGGCGGTGGCGCGTTCCTTCTGCACCGCCGCGAGCACGAGCACCGGGTCGAAGCTCTCGACCATGACCATCGTCGCGCCGTGTGTGAGAACGGCGAGCACGCCGAGCACGCACCCGAAGCAGTGGAAG
Source organism: Coriobacteriia bacterium (assembly GCA_023252055.1). GTDB lineage: Bacteria > Actinomycetota > Coriobacteriia > Anaerosomatales > PALSA-660 > PALSA-660. The sequence goes on along the minus strand of JAHEXP010000021.1, from coordinate 19,687 downwards.
AGCGGCACCGGCAGGCACACGCGGTCAGCGGGCGTGAACTTCTGGCGCTCACCGATGTAGAAGCCGTTGTTGAGGATGTTGCGGCTCGTGAGCATGACGCCCTTGGGGAATCCCGTGGTGCCCGAGGTGTACTGCATGTTGATGACGTCGTCGGGCTGGAGCGAGGCGGTGAGCTCGCGCAAGGGCCCGTCAGGCATGTGCTCGCCCAGGATCAGCAGCTCGGGAACGTTGTAGAAGCCGCGGTGCTTCTCGGGCCCCATGTAGATGAGCGACTTCAGGCGCGGGAAGGCGGGCGCATCCAGGCGCCCGCGCTCCTGCGTCCCCGATTCCGGGACCAGCTCCCGCACGATCTGGACGTAGTCCACATCGCGGAACGCATCGATGATCGCGAGCGCCTTCATGTCCGACTGCTCGATGACGTAGGCGAGCTCGTGGCTCTTGTACACCGGGTTCACGGTGACGAGCACCGCGCCGATCTTGGCCGTGGCGAACATGAACGTGAGCCAGTCCGGGACGTTGCGCGCCCAGATGCCCAGATGGTCGCCCGTGCCGATGCCGATCGCCATCAGGCCCTTCGCGAGCCGGTCCACACGCTGGTCGAACTCCGCGTAGGTCCAGCGCAGGCCGCGGTCCGGGAAGACGATGAAGTCGTGGTCGGGGCTCGCGGCCGCCTGCCGCTCGAAGTACTGCCCGATCGTGAGATCGGTATGCAGCGGCTCGCCCGTCACCGAGGTGATCGTGGGTGGCATCGTCGCCCCCCCTACGCCGGCGCGTACACGACGGCGAGGATGCGCGCGGGGGCCTCGCCGGCGGCGCGCACCTGGTGCGGGACGATCGAGTCGTAGTAGATGCTGTCGCCGGGCGCCAGCGTGATGAGGTCCTTGCCGTACGCGACCTCGAGCGCTCCCGCGAGCACGTACAGGAACTCCTCGCCCTCGTGACCGGCCAGGAGTTCCTCGGTCGCGGGGTTCACGTCGATGAGGAACGGCTCCATGTGGCGCGCGGCCCTGCCGGCCGCGAGCGAGAAGAACTCGAGCGTGCCGGAACCGGTGCCGGTCTCGAGCGACTTCAGGCGCGCGACCTCCTCGGCCTCGTCCGCCCGTGTCACCACGGGGCCGACCTGCGTGTCGTCGTCGAGCAAGGTGCCCAGACGCACGCCCAGCGCACGGGAGATCTTGATCAGCGGCGCGAGCGAAGGCACGATCTCCCCCGCCTCGATGCGCTCGATGACGACCACGTCGCATCCGCTGCGAAGCGCCAGTTCGTCGCACGAAAGCCCGAGCGACGTGCGAACTGTCGCGACCTTCTCTCCGACACGGCTGTCCACGGTCATCTCGCGTCCCCTTCCCTCACCGGCGGGAGCCGTCGCGCGCCCGAAGAGCGCTGCGACGGACGCGGGCTTGCGGCGATGCGCTAAGCCCGGCGTACGCGAAAGATACACCGTCGCGCGCGAGCATGCCCGCGCGCGACGGTGTATCAGGGTTTCGGCGGTCCTGGGAACCGGCTACGTGAGCGCCGATCCCCTAGCGGCCGAACAGCTCCGCAGCCTCCTTCATGAGGTCGCGGATCGGCAGGCCCTGCGGGCAGATATCCTCGCACTGGCCGCACTCCGTGCACAGCGACGCGCCGCCCTTCACGTTCGTGTAGCCGGCGTTCCACTGATTGGCGTCGCCCCACATCGCTGCGGTGTTCAGCGATGCGAGCACCCGAGGGATCTCAACGCCGGCCGGGCAGGGCTGGCAGTACGAGCAGGCGGTGCAGTCGGCCTTCATACGCGCGCGCATCGCGACAGCCACCTCGTCGTAGAGCGCCACGTCCTGAGGAGCCAGCGAGTCCGCCTCGCCGAGCGCCGCGATGCGCAGGTTGTCCTCCACCTGCTCCATCGTCGACATGCCGGACAGCGCGAGCGAGACGCCCGGTTCGTTCCAGACGTAGCGCAGCGCCCACTCGGCGGGGGAACGCTTGACCGTCGCGCGATCGAAGACCTCGAGCGCCTGCGGCGGCAGCCCGGTTGCGAGCTTCCCGCCCTTGAGCGGCTCCATGACGACCACGCCGACGCCCTTATCGGCCGCATAGCGCAGCCCGGCGCGGCCGGCCTGGTAGTCGACGTCCATGTAGTTGTACTGGATCTGGGCGAACGCCCAGTCGTACGCGTCCACGATGCGCGGGAACTCCTCGGCCTGCCCGTGGAAGGAGAATGCCGGGAACTTGATCCGGCCGTCGGCACGCGCCTTGTCGAGGAACTCGAGCACACCGAGCCCGGCCATCCGGTCCCACGCCTCGCCGGTCACACCGTGCACGAGGTAGAAGTCGATATGGTCGGTCTGCAGGCGCTCGAGCTGCTGTTCGAGATAGCGGTCCATCTCGCCGCGTTCGCGGATGAGCTGCTGCGGCAGTTTCGTGGCGAGGCTGACGCGTTCGCGCCAGCCGCCTGCCAGAGCCTGTCCAACGAACGGCTCGCTCTCGCCCGCGTCGCCGAACTTCTCGGAGTGGTAGAACCACGCGGTATCGACGTAGGTCACGCCTCCGTCGATGGCGCGATGCAGCATCTCCGTTGCGCGCGGGACGTCGATCGAGCCGGGGCGAAGGTCGCTACCGGTGGCGCGCTCGCCCATGACCGGAAGCCGCATGCACCCGAACCCGAGGACCGAGGTGTCGACTCCGGTCGAACCGATCTTGCGATACAGCATCGTGCCTCCATGGTGGTCAGCGGATGGACGTGACGCTCGTGCCACGGGCCGGACTTGGCCCGGTCATCTCAAAGCATCAGGCGGACTCCTCCACGACGCGGGCCGCGGCCGCCGGAAGTTCGGCGACGACGCCGACACCGGCCCGAGCGGCGCGCAGCCCCATGAAGCCGGCCGCGACCGACGCCACGGCGCCAAGGGCGAGCCCCCAGCGAGGACCGACGTTCTGCCCGATCCAACCCACGATCGGGCCACCGATGACGGTCGTACCCATGAACGCCATCGCCCACAGCGCCATGACCTGTCCGCGCATGCGCGGCGCCGACGTCGTTTGAAGGATCGTGTTCGTGATCGCGGTGAACGTCACCGAGAAGTAGCCGACGACGCCCATGCCCAGCGCCGCCCACGCGAGCGTCGGGGACAAGGCGACGAGAACCATCGCGGCACCGAAACCGAAAGCTCCGGTGGCGAGTGCCGCCATCGTTGCGGTCCGCTTGCCCGCGGTCACCAGACCGCCGATGACCGCGCCGACGCCCATGACCGCCATCAGGAGTGCGACGGCAGCGTCCACCGCGGCCTCCGAACCGTGGAACGTGATGTGCGCGAGCAGCGGCAGCGACACCATGAATTCGTAGGAAAGCGTTCCGACGAGCGCCATCATGAGCAGCACCGCGCGCACGACCGGGGTCTTCCACGCGTATGCGAACCCTTCGCGCAGCTGGCCCTTCGCCGCCGGCACCGGCTTCGCCTTGAGCAGTTCGGCGTCACGCATCATGAACAGGCACGCGAGGACCGCGCCGAACGACAGCCCGTTGATGATGAAGCAAGGCGCCAAGCCGAACTGCGCCGCCACCACGCCCGCGAGCGCAGGCCCCACCACGCGGCTGAGGTTCACGATGATCGAGTTGAGCGTCACGGCGTTGCCCAGCAGCCGGTGACCCACGAGCTCGTGCACGAACGTCTGGCGCACCGGGTTGTCCAGCGCGTTGACGATGCCCAGCCCGAGCGCCAGCACGTAGATCATCCACAGCTGGACCATGCCCGTGGCAACGAGCACGCCCAGGATGAGCGCGAGAAGGCCGGCGGCGCTCTGCGTCCAGACGAGCATCTTCCGCTTCGAGACGCGTCCTGCGAGCAGCCCGCCGTACGGGCCGAGCAGCAGGATCGGCGCGAACTGCAGGGCGACGACGAGGCCGAGCACCGTTCCCGAGCCGGTCATGCGCAGGACGAGCAGGCCCATGGCCACGCCCTGCATCCATGTGCCGCACAGCGAGATCGTCTGGCCGATGAAATAGAGGCGGTAGTTGCGGACCTTCAGCGACTCGAACATGCGGTGCGCATGCTGCTGCAAGGAGACGGTGGCCCCGGGGGCCGGTGTTGTGGTTCCTTCAGTCATGAAACAGATCAGCTCCGGTCTTCCAGGTTGCGGATCATCTGCTCGAGCACTTCTTCGACACGTGCACGCTCGGCGTCGCTGACGCCTTTGAGCATGCGCGCCTCGAGCAGCTCGTACGGTTCGGGGATCGCCTTCAGGAGCGCGAGCCCCGCGGGTGTCAGGCTCAGGACTCGGCAGCGACGGTCCTCGCAGCTCCCCGACCTCTCGAGCCACCCCTTGGCCACGAGTACGTCGATGACGCCGGTCAGCGTGGCGGGTTCGACCTGCATCGCCTGCAGAAGGTCCTTCTGCGGCAACGTGCCGGCTCGCCATACGCGGAACAGCACCTGCCACTGGCTGCGGCCCAGGCCGTGCGGCTTGAGCACATCGTCGATCCGCTGGCTCATCAGCAGGTACAACCGCTTCACGCGGTAGGAGAGGTAGTCGGGGTGCGCAGGTGCGTGCATGCGGTCTCCTCCGAAAGTTAGGTGCCTAAACAATCTACCGCGGGTCGTGGGCCGAGGTCAAGGAAGGCCGGCAGCCGTTGAACGAACGTCACGAACGGACCTCAGCGCGACCAGCTATCATCGAAGAAGCGCCACAGGCGCGTTCCCGTGCCCGCGCGGACTGAAGGAGTCACACCCATGCGCAGCGACGGCCTTGAATTCGACAACGACCTCGAACAGTCCCGGGCCGAGACCCGCGCGTCGTTCGAGAACCGGGCGCTCATGTACGCCTACCTGTACGAGGAACTCGCCGACGAGCTCGGCGAGGAGCGCGCGACGGAGCTCATGAAGCGCTCGATCCACCGCCGCGGGCTGGAGGTGGGGCGGGCCTATCGCGCCGCCGCGCACGCGGGCGATCTCGAGGAGGTCGGCCACATCTTCTGCGACCGCTCCCCGTGTGAAGGCCAGCTGTTCGAGCCCGGCATCGAGGAGCAGGACGACGACAAGATCGTGCTGCGGATGTCGTCGTGCCCGCTCATGGACGCGTGGCGCGGCGCGGGCCTCGACCCCGAGGAGATCGAGCACATGTGCGAGATCGCTTCCGCCGTCGACGAGGGCACGTTCGAGGGCGCGGGCCTCGAGCTCACGTTCCTCGACCGGCTCGGGCGTCCCGGGGCAGAGCATTGCTTCCTCGAGCTGCGGATCCCCGCCCGCGGCTGAGCGCTGTACGCGTCGAGCACTCTCACGGACCGACATGAAGGGCCCGCTCCACCACGGAGCGGGCCCTTCGGTATGTGTAGGGGCGAGTGCGCGCTAGGACACGATGTAGACCGGGGTGCCCACGGGCACGAGCGGGTAGAGCTTCACGATGTTCTTGTTCGTGAGGCGGATGCAGCCGTGGCTCGCGGCCTGCCCCATCGAGTACGTCTTCGACGTCCCGTGGATGCGGATGCCGGGCGCATTCAGGTACAGAGCGCGGAGGCCGAGTGGGTTGTAGTAGCCGGGGCCGATGAACTTCGGCATCCCCTTGGCCCAGGCACTGCCGGGGTTGTGCCACGTGGGAGCCTTCGACTTCGAGACGACCTTCCAGATGCCCTTGGGGGTGCGGTGCCCGGGCATGCCGATCGCGCACCGGTACTTCCTCTGGACCTTCGCGTTCTTGTACAGGTAGACGCGGCGCTCGTGCAGCACCACCAGGATCGTCTTGCCGATGTTGGTCGTGCGCTTCTTGGCGAGCGTGATGGTGACCGGGATCGTGACGGTCGCCTGCGCGGAACCGGCGGACGAGAGCTCGGTGTCGATGGCTGAGGAGACGGCGGCGACAGCATCGGTGGTGTCGACCGAACGACCGTCGATCTGCTTCACCAGCTTGAGGCGGTGCTTCACGATCTTGCGCTTCACGGCGACCGCCTTGCGGTAGATCGCCTGGGCGACGTCGTCCACGAACGCCGCGACATCGGCCTCGCCGACCGACCAGCGCGGGGTGAGCACGGTGTCCGAGGTCGCCTCGATCGCTTCGGCGGCCATGCCAGTCGCGTCGCAGCTCGCCGCGGACGCGACATCGAAGGTGAAGGGGACACCGTCAGCGGCGGCCGGCAGCGGTGCGAACGCCGACGCGGTGCACGAGGCCGCGATCGCGGAGCGCGCCGCGTCCTCGGTCATCCCGTAGAGGTCGAGTGCTGCGCCGCCTTCCGGTGCGGTCCCGGACACGGTGACGTGAACGGTCACGACCGGTGCTCCGTCGTCCGCGAATGCGGGCATGGCGCCGAGCGCCATCGCGAGCACGAGTGTGACCGCAAGTACCTTGAACACGCGACGGGCTGAAGACATCCGGACCTCCGGGATCGAACGCTGTGGGATCGGGCTCTACGAACCTTGCTGCGAAGTATAGGAGTTCAGACAGGCGCATCGCCCATCAGCCGCGTGAGGGACTCGACGAAGTGCTCGCGGTCCTCGTCGGTGAAGGGGCGCGGCCCGCCTGTGCGGCCTCCGGATCTCCGGTGTCGCGCCTCGGCGTGCCGCAGTTCCATGTCGGCGTCGATCGTCGCCCGGTAGAAGATGCGACCGCGGGGGCTCACGGCCTTCGCTCCCCGGCCGAGGGACATCGCAGCCACTCCGATGTCCTGCGTCACCACCACGTCGCCCGGCTCCAGCATCCCGACGATCGCGAAGTCAGCGGAGTCGCGGCCCTGGCTCACCGACGTGGCCTCCACGCCAGGACGGACGTACTTGGACAGCGCCGTGTTCGAGTCCGCCACGAGCATGACCTTGGCCCCGTGCGAGCGCGCGACGGAGATCGCCTCGCGGGTCACGGGGCAGGCGTCGGCGTCTATGAACACGGTGGTCATGGGCGCACTCTACCGCAAGGCGACGCGGCGCAGTCTCAGGCTTCAGATCGCGAACAGGGCCGCCCTCGAGGGAGGACGGCCCTGACAGATGACGAATGGCGGGATGCACGGGGCTCGAACCCGCGACCTCCGGCTTGACAGGCCGGCGCTCTAACCAACTGAGCTAGCACCCCACGTGTGCGAGCAGACGGATTCTATCGACACCGCATGGCTTTGTCCACCGCGGCGTTCGCAGGGGTCCGCGAAGAGCGGGCCTGCATGCTCAGCCGCGCGTCACTGGACGACAGTGATCGTCACGGTCGATCCGCTCACCGCCCTCGTCCCTGCATTCGGGCTCTGATCGACGACGTCACCGACGGTGCCGCCGCCGGTCTGGAGCGTGATCTGCGACTTGAAGCCTGCAGCGGTCAGCGCGTTCACGGCGTCCGCCTGCGTCATGCCCACCACGTTCGGCACCCGGACCGTGCCAGGGCCGCTCGAGACCACGATCGTCACGGTGGAACCGGTCTGAGCGTTGACGCCAGCGGTCGGGTCCTGGTCGATGACGCGCCCGGACGCGATGGTGGCGCTGGAATTCAGTACGACCTTCACGTTGAACCCTGCTGCGGTCAGGATCGAAGTGGCGCTGTTGCGGGTCCGGTTGAGCACGTCGGGAACGACCGGCGCCGATGGGGCCTGCGCGATCGACAGGCTCACGGTGGAGCCCTTGTCGGCGGTGGTCCCGGCGACCGGGGACTGCGACGTGATCTGACCCGCGGCGACGGCCGATGTGACCACCGTGCTGACAGGTCCGGACACGAGCCCGGCGTTCTGCAGCTCGGCGGTGGCCTGCGCTTCCGTCAGGCCGACGACGTCGGGGACGCGAACAGACTCGGAGCCTGCGAGCACGATGTCGATCTTCGTCGCCGGGTCCACCCGCGTGCCGGCGATGGGGTTCTCGGAGGTCACGGAGCCGTCGGCGATCCCGGTGACCGGTCCCCCGGAGAAGGTCACGTTGCCGAGTTGCAGCCCCGCCGCGGAGAGCGCGCCCGCAGCGTCCGCGCGTGTCATCCCCACGAGGTTCGGAACCGCACTCTCGTGTGTTCCGAATGCACCGAGTGCCCAGGCGAGTACGAGCGCCATCGCCACCACGGCGAGCCCCGCGATCACCCAGGGCCAGGCGCTGCGCTTGCGAGGCGCCGGCATGGCAGCGGTGACCGCCGGCGCCGGCTCGAGTACGTCGTGCAGGGCCGCCCGGAGGGCGTCACCGTCGGCATAGCGCGCCTGCGGCGACTTCTCGAGCGCCCTCATGATCACGGCCTGCAGGGCCGCCGGCACCTCCGGCTCGACGTTGCCGATCGGGGCCGGTTCGGCGTGGGCCTGCTTGTCGGCCACCGCAGCCGCGGTCGGACCGTCGAAGGGCACGTGGCCGGTGATGAGTTCGTAGAGGACCACGCCCATGGCGTACACGTCGGTCGCGGGCGAAGGTGACGCTCCCGCCTCGACCTGTTCGGGTGCGAGGTAGTAAGCCGCAGACGGCTGAGCGTCCGCACGCAGCGCGGCGGAACCGGAGACGCCGATGCTGTTGCCGACGAGCTTGATCTCGTCCTCGGGCGTCCGGATGAGGTTGGCCGCCTTGACGTTGCCGTGGACGAGGCCGCGGCGGTGGATCTGCGCGAGGCCATCGGACGCCGCTTCGACGTAGCGGGCCGCGGTCAGAGGCGCGAACCGTCCCTGCTGACCGAGTTCGAGTTCGAGGTCCGCGCCGGGCACATACTCGCGCACCACGAAGAGATCGGCACCGTCGTGGCCCCATTCGAACACCATCGGGAGCACAGGATGGTGGATGCCTGCTATCAGCGCGACGTCCGCCTCGATCGCCGCTCCTGCCGCGGCGTCGGCCGGGTGCACGACCTTGACGATCGCTCGGCTTCCGCCGGGTCCGTCGGTGAGGTAGGTCCTGCCCGTCGACTCGGGCCCGAGCTCCCGCTCGACACGGTACTTGCCTGCGAACACCTTCGGTTCCATCGCCTTCGGCTCCTTCCAGGGGGCGCGGCCACATCCGCCTGCGCAGCATGTGGATACCCCCGGCGCGCCCGGCTCATGCGAGCGGGCGCCGGTTCAGGGAAGAGCGGTCGGGCAGCGACACCGCTACCAGGAAGCGGCGCTGCGGCTCAAGACGACTTTGACGGTGAAACCGTGGCGGGCAGCGACGTCTTGGATGAGCGCAAGCAGCGTTCCGTAGCCCCACTCCCACGAGGTGGATCCGGGGCCCACCACGGGGAGGACGGAGTCGTGCGGTGCGGACCCGTCGTCGACACGGCGCTTGACCGCCTCCCAGAAGTACACCGCCTGCTCGGGCTCGGAGACCTTGAGCGCTGCGGCGTAGTCGACGCGCTTGTCACCAGCACCCCACGAGGGGTGAACGGGGTTGCTGGCGATCGTCAGATCGGTGTCGGCGCCCCACGCGGCGCAGTACGCCGGGTTCGAGCCGAACGTCGCCATCACATCGCTCAGGAACTCGGTCCGGCTCGTCGGCATGTGCTCTCCGTCTCGTGTCGAAGCTGGGCCAACAGGTTGTCAGAAGAGCGTCGGGGGCGCATCGAGCTCACCCTCCGGCGCGACCACATCCTCCCCCAGTATCGTCGCGATCTCCGCGGCGTTGCGCTGGGCGTAGTCGTACCGGTTGTTGTTGAACATCACATACGTTTCTTCGGCTGTTTCGGCCAAGTGCTGAATGGGCGGCACCCATTCTTCGAGTTCGGCGGTCGAATACAGGTAGTCGAACCGGTCGGCGGCGGTCCCGCCCTTCGCGAACCACGTGTCCGCGTTGCGCCCGTGGAAGCGGACATATGCCCAGTCGGTCGTCGCCACCGCGAGCGGCGGCATCGTGCACCGCGAGGGGAACTGAGGGTTGTCGACGCTCACGTACGCCAGCCCTCGCTCCTTCAGGAATGCGAGCGTGTTCTCGACGCGGCCCGGCGCCACCCACGACGGATGCCGGAACTCGACCAGCGTCCGGTAGCCCTCCAGTCGTGCCGCCATGCCGTCCAGGTATGCGAGGTTGCGCGTGAGCTCCTCGGGAGACGCTGCCGTGAAGTACGGGGGGAACTGCATCAGGATGCCGCCGAGCTTGTCCGCTTCCCGCAGCGGATCGATGGCATCGAGGAAGAGATCGAAGGCCGCCCCCACCATGTCCGGATGCGCGTCGCGGACGCGGCCACGCTCCACCGTGTGCGGGAACTGGGCGAGTTCGGGCGGCAGGGAGCGGACATCGACCTCGTGCCCGGTCATCAGCCCGTACGCCTTCACGTGGAATGAGAAGGTCGCGGGCGTTCTCTGGACCCACGCTTCTGCGTAGCGCTTCTGCGGGATCGCGTAGTACGAGGAATCGAGTTCGACCGTATCGAACTTCGAGGCGTAGTAGCGCAGGCGCTGCTCCGGCGACGTGACCCCCCGCGGATACCAGAGGTCGACCATCGTCTTCTCGGTCCAGGAACATGTGCCCACGTGTATCCGACCCATGGGTCAAGTGTAGCGCCGGAACTTCGGGGTGGCTCGCAAGCGCCGCCGCGCATACCATCGGGGGAACGAGGACACCCGGCGTGAGACGAGGCGTGATGGACGAGGTCCGGATACGGCGCGCGACCCATGACGACGCTGCCGCCATCGCCGACATCTACAACCAGTCGGTCGGATGCTCCACCGCGACGTTCGACACCGAGGTCGAGACCGCGAGCGACCGCATGCGTTGGCTGGACGAACACACCGCGCCGCAACACCCGGTGCTCGTCGCCGAACGTGACGGCGTGGTGGTGGGGTGGGCGTCGCTTTCGCGCTACTCCACCCGCTGCGCGTACGAGGCGACGGTGGAGGCCTCCGCATACATCGATGAGAACGAGACCGGCCGTGGACTTGGGACCGCGCTGAGCGAGGCGCTGTTCGAGGCCGGTCGCGCCGGCGGGGTGCATGCGATCCTCTCGAGGATCTGCACGGAGAACACAGCGTCGCTCGCGATGGCCCGCAAGCTCGGCTTCTTCGAGATCGGCGTCATGCGGGAGGTCGGCGTGAAGTTCGGCCGGTCCCTCGACGTGATGTGGCTGGAGAAGATCCTGTGAGCGGGCGCCAGCACTCCCGACGGCCGCAGCCGTCATCGTCGATCGCACTGTTCGCGATCTCCGCGCTGGTCATCGGCGCGGGATGGTTCGCATACACGCTGATGCCAGAGGGCGGACGGTGGCCCGGCGCCGGAGCACCCTCGGCGACGCCTGCCGCGACCGCGACCGCCGAGGCATCGACACCGCCTGTGGCTGACGCGACCGCGACACCTCCGGCGGCTGAGCCGACCGCGTCGGTAGCGCCTGCTCCCGCCACCAGCCCCACCTTCACCGTCGCCGCCATCGGCGACCTGCTCTTCGACCTGGGTCCCCGCCAGCTGATCGCCGCAAAGGGCGGCAAGGCCCCGCTCGCCAAGGTCGCCTCGCTCCTGCGCGCCGCCGACCTCACCATCGCGAATCTGGAAACGACGCTCTCCAACCGCGGCACCGCCGTCACCGGGAAGCCGGCCAACCTCATCTTCAACGGCGACCCCCGCGGCATCGCCTCGATCACGTCGTCCGGCATCGACCTGGTGTCGCTGGCCAACAACCACGCGATGGACCACGGGCGGCCGGCCCTCATCGACACACTGGCGGCTCTCGACAAGGCCGGCGTCGGCCACGCGGGCGCCGGGCTGGACTCGAAGGCGGCGTGGAAGCCGGCTCTCATCACGGTCAAAGGCCACACGATCGCCTACGTGACCGCGACGCAGATCCTGCCGGCCCACTTCGCTTCCGGCACCGACCGGGCGGGCGTGGCGGTGGGCCGTCCGATATCGCGGGCGGTTGCCGCCGTCCGCGCGGCCAAGAAGAAGGCCGAGTTCGTCATCGTCTCGATCCACTGGGGCATCGAGCAGTCCTACACCCCGAACGCCGGCCAGAAGCGCGACGCGCGGGCGCTGATCGATGCCGGCGCGGACGTCGTTCTTTCGCACCACCCGCACGTCATGCAGGGGATCGACACGTACAAGGGCAAGCTCATCGCCTATTCGCTCGGCAACTTCCTCTTCCCGTACAAGACGGTGGAGGGCCGCAAGTCGATCATCCTGCGCTTCACGCTGGGCCCGAAGGGCGCCACGAACATCACGGCGGTTCCGGTGTACCTGGGCCAGTGGGGGCGGCCGGTGCCGCAGACCGGCGCGTCCGCGCGCTCGATCCTCGGCAAGCTCGCCTCCAGCAGCAAGCCGATGGGGACGAGCATCACGATCAAGGGCGACATCGGCTACATCAAACCGTGACGCCGGCAGCGCCGACGGGCTGGGGGCCGGGGCGCAGGGCCGACGGGTTTGGGCCGAAGGGGCCTCCGCGGTCGTTCTTCTCGCGATGCGCTACGATTGGCGTCGCCCACACACGACAGGGTCCCCAGCGCACCCACGAGCGGAGCAGTTGAGTCCCGTGAGGATCGGCTTCTTCTCCGATACGTACACGCCGCAGATCAACGGCGTCGTGACCTCCATCAAGCTCTTCGCCGCGGCCCTGGAGCGCCAGGGGCACGAGGTCTACATCTTCGCGCCCACTCCGAGGCAGCCCACCGACTCAGACCGCATCGTGCGCATCCCGTCGGTCCCCTTCGCGCTGCAGCCGGAGATGCGGCTCGCCTCGATCTACTCGCAGCAGGCCTACCGGCTCGCGCGTCGCGCAAAGCTCGACATCATCCACAGCCACGACCCGTTCGCCATCGGCCTGTTCGGCCTCGCGGTTGCCAAGCGTTCGCGCCTGCCGTACGTGCACACCTACCACACGCTGTACCCGGAGTACGTGCACTACGTCTGGGAGACGCGGTTCACCCGTGCCATGGCCGAGCGCCTGTCGCGCGAGTTCTGCGACCAGTGCGACCTCGTGCTCGCGCCGTCCACCAAGATCGAGAAGGCGCTGGACGAGTGGGGCGTCACGGCGCCGGTCAAGCTGCTCCCCACCGGAGTCGACACCACCCGGTTCGCGGCCGCGGATGCTGCGTCCGCCGCGGCCCTGCGCCGGAAGTTCGGCATCGCCGAGACGGACCGGCTCCTCGTCTTCGTGGGGCGCATCGGGCTCGAAAAGAACCTCGACCTGCTCGTGGAGGCGATCGCTCGGGTCAAGACGCCCGGCGCACGCCTGCTCATCGTGGGCAACGGCCCGCACCGTTCCGAGTTGGAGCGCCACATCGATTCCTTGGGCGTCGCGGATCGCGTCACGTTCACCGGTTACCTCCAGGGCGAGGAGGTCGCGGCCGCCTACGCCGCCGCCGACCTCTTCTTCTTCGCGTCACTGTCCGAGACGCAGGGGCTCGTCGTGGCCGAAGCGATGGCCTCCGGACTGCCGGTGGTCGCGGTCGAGGACCTCGCCATCGGCGACGCGGTGACCGACGGAGTGAACGGATTCCTGACGATCGAATCGCCCGAAGCGCTCGCGGCCGCTGCCGACCGCGTGCTCACCGACCCGTCGCTTCGTGCGGCCATGGGAGCCGAGTCGCGCAAGGTTGCGCAGGACCTCTCGATCGACCGGATGGCCGCGCAGCTGGCGACGATGTACGAGGAGCTTCTCGCGAGCAAGAGCGCGGCGGGCGGCGGGCGCAGGCCGTTCGCTCCCACCGCCCGGGTCTCGCGCCAACTCACGAGGCTGCGCCGGCGCGGCCGCGTGCTCATGCGCCGCTATCTGTAGCGCCGTCCGTCCCGCAGGCCACCCTCACGCCTCCTTGTTCGTTGCCGTCGAACATCCGTTCGCCTAGAATCGAACGCGTGTTCGCTTCTTGTCGCGGCAACGGAGGCCCTTGATGGAAACAGCCCAGCGCGCCCCCGAGACGATCGGGACGGTGCTCGCCGATCTCAACAGCGCGCAGTACGCGGCGGTCACGCACGACGACGCACCTCTGCTGATCGTCGCCGGCGCGGGAACCGGCAAGACCACCACGCTGGCCTCGCGCGTCGCTTGGCACATCAGCAACGGCATCGACCCGCGTCGCATCCTGCTGCTCACCTTCACCCGCCGCGCCTCCCAGGAGATGACGAAGCGGGTGGACGGGATCCTGCGGCGCCTGCGGGGCGACGGTGCACGCGGACCCGGCGGCTCGGCGGTCTGGGGCGGGACGTTCCACGCCATGGGTACGCGGCTTCTGCGGCTGCACGGCGCTTCGATCCAGCTGGACCCCGGCTTCACGATCATGGACCGCGGCGACTCGGAAGACCTCATGGGCGTCATCCGAAGCCAACTCGGACTCGCGCGTACCGACCGCAGGTTCCCCCAGAAGGGGACGTGCATGGACATCTACAGCCGGTGCGTGAACTCGCAGCACCCGATCGGCGACGTGCTGCGCTCTTCGTTCCCGTGGTGCCTGGAGCACGAGGACGACCTCAAACGGCTGTGCGCGGACTACGTCGAGCGCAAGATCGAGACCGGCGTGCTCGACTACGACGACATCCTGCTGTACTGGCTCGGGCTGCTCGAGGACCCGGCCGCCGGTGCCGAGGTCCGCAAGAGATTCGACTACGTGCTCGTGGACGAGTTCCAGGACACGAACGCGCTGCAGGCACGCATCGTGCAGCTTCTGCGGCCGGACGGACGAGGCGTCACGGTCGTGGGAGACGATGCGCAGTCCATCTACTCGTTCCGCGCTGCCGACGTCCGCAACATCCTCGATTTCCCTACGCTGTTCGACGGCGTCGATGTGCTGCCGCTCGAACAGAACTACCGCTCCACACAGCAGATACTCGACGCCACCAACCGCGTGATCGCCGGCGCGAGCGAGCGGCTCGAGAAGAACCTGTGGACGGCGCGCGAAGGCGGAGAGCTGCCCGCAGTGGTGAGTTGCCACGACGAGGACGAGCAGACCGACTTCGTCATCCGGCGTGTACTGGAGCTACGCGAGACCGGCCTGCAGCTCAAGCAGCAGGCGGTCCTGTTCCGCGCCACGCACCACTCCTTGCCGCTCGAGCTCGAGCTGCAGCGCCGCAACATCCCCTACAAGAAGTACGGCGGCCTGAAGTTCACCGAGACGGCGCACGTGAAGGACCTGGGGGCGATCCTGCGGCTCGCGGAGAACCCGCGCGACCTGTCGGCCGGGCTTCGGGTGCTCACGCTCCTGCCCGGTGTGGGACCGGCGACCGCACAGCGCCTCATGGAGGCACTTACCGAGGGCGGCGGCGACTTCCTGACGTGGGCGGATCTCCCCACTCCGACGCCAGCCGCGAAGTTCGCGTGGGCCTCGTTCGTGCCGCTCATGATCGACCTCACGCGTCCCGACCCAATGGACCTCAGCGCCCAGGTGCACGCGGTACGCGAGATGTACGCGCCGCTGCTGGAGCGCCGTTACGACAACGCCACGGCGCGCCTCCGCGACCTCGAGCAGATCGAGCGGCTTGCTGCCCGGTTCGACGACCGCCTCACGATGCTCGCCGACATGGCTCTCGATCCGCCGGCGTGGGCCGAGGACCTCGCGGGCCCTCCGGTGCTCGACGAGGACTTCCTGATCCTTTCGACGATGCACTCCGCCAAGGGCCTGGAGTGGGACGCCGTCTACCTCATCCACGCCGCCGACGGCAACATGCCGTCAGACATGGCCACAGGGTCGGTCGAGGAGATCGAGGAGGAACGCCGGCTGTTCTACGTCGGTTGCACCAGGGCGAAGGACTGGCTCTACGTCTGCTTCCCCCTGCGCTACTACAAGAGCCCGTGGAACCATACGGACGCCCATGGATATGCCCAGCTCACGAGGTTCATCGCCGACGGCTGCCGCGACGCGTTCAGGGAAGAGGCGGGCGGCGTGCGCGGCGAGCGCGACACCGACGAGCCGGCGGACCCCGCCGTCAGCGGAGCGGCGATCAAGACGCGGCTGCGCGCGATGTGGGCGTAGCAGCGCGCTTCAGCCGGATCGGGAGAGTATGCGCCGGTAGTCTGGGCGCGCTCGCCGGTATATCCATTGTTCAGTCGGGTATATGCATTCGGGGTGCGCCGCGCCCGACACGCCGCGCCCCTCCGAGTCCCCAGGAGGGGGCGAACATGATGGACGTGTTCCTGTCGGTCCTCATCTTGGTGCCCACCGCTCTCGTCCTCGCGGCTGGCGCGCTCTACGTCATCGGGATGCTCTCGATCACCGTGGCCGCCGCGATCGACGCGACCGCAGCAGGCATCCGGCACCGTTACGGCGAAGCCGGGCGTTTCCGTGGCACCCACTACGGGACGCCGGCGATGCACCACTAGGCGTGCGCGAACCGACTGCGAGCGGCTCGGCTACCAGCTCCAGCTGCCGGGTTCGCCCTTGAACGGGCCCACGACGTCACCGGTGATCCAGCCTCCGTAGAAGCTTCCGGGCTGCGGCGTGACCCGCTCGCCGTCGACGTACGCCTCGTCCACCCTGCCCGGATAGAACGCGATGTGCCCGCGGATCGCCTCGTATCCGGGCAGCGGGTCGGTATAGACCCACGCCGCGTTCTTGGAGACGCGGCCGTCGAGTGCGAGGTCGTAGTAGCTCGCCGTGCCCTTGTACTCGCACTCCGTGCGCAGCGGACTCAGCGTCATGAGTTCCAGCCGTACGAACATCGGCGGGATGTAGTAGACGGGGGGATGTGTCGTCTCAAGGACGCGCACCGACCGTCGCGTGTCGGCCACGGCCACGCCGCCGAACTTGACCACCAGGTGTCGCGCGCTCGGCTCCACCCGCGGCGGCCGCGGGTAGTCCCATGCCGACTCCTGCCCGGGTCCCGGTTCGATCCGCTCCGTCATCGTGTGCGCCCTTTCGCTCACGGCGATGGTAGCGCTTCCGCGAACGCGGGCGCTGCAGCGGTCTGCGGTTTGGGCGCCGTGGAGGCGGGTATGACGTGCACGCACGGTGGAAACGAGTCGGGACGGAGGTGAAGAGTCATGGAGATGACAGCGCACGATCAGGTGCAGCAGATGGACGGCGCAGTCCTCACATGTACCGTCGATGACTGCACGTTCAACCAGAGCCTCGAGTGCTGGGCTCCTCGGGTCCAGATCGGCGAGGAGCACCCGAGGTGCGACACGTACACGCACCAGTCCGACGTGTTCCTCGCAGATTCGGCGGCCGTCGTCGGCTGGTGTGGCGTCACCGACTGCGGCTTCAACGAAGCCGCCCATTGCGGAGCGCGCGGTATCACGGTCGACCGCCACAGCACGCACGCGGACTGCGGCACGTTCAGGCCGTAGGGCGACAGATAGCGGCACGGCATGCGAAGGGCCCCCGGTTGCGCCGGGGGCCCTTCTGCGTTTCGGCCGTCGCGCCGGCCAGGGCGATCAGCGCCGGACGTGACGCGCCGCTAGTAGTCGTCCGGCACCGGAGCCGACTTCCAGGTGTGGGTCTTCGGGTCGTACCGGAAGCGGGCGAACTCGCTGGCGTAGATGTCATCGAGGGTGGCGCGCGACGTCGCGTACGAGACCTCCACGAAGTTCTTCTTCTGCTCGTAGTCCGGGTCGAATTCGATGCTCAGGATGATCGCAGTCGTGTGGCGCTTCGCCCACATCCGGGCGAACGAGTCCGCCCGTTTGCGATCACCTGCGAACATCCTCACGGCGCCGTCGGGGCTCCCGCCCTCATCGAGCCAGATCGGATCGATCGCCAACTTCGTGCGCGGATACGAACGGTGCTGCACGATCAGTTCGACGTCGCCGCCCCCGTAGACGGTCTGCTCGATCAGCTTGAAATGCGGGAGGAAGGTCGCGAGCGCGGAGGCCGTGTCGATGAGCGACATGTCGGGCCTGAACGTGCCGAGTTCGGGCGTTGCGGCGGATGCCGACCCCGGTACCGCAGGATCGGCGATCTCGCTCCACACGCCCGTTTCGTTGACGTAGGCGAATCGGTACCTGCCATCCAACCTCGTGACCTTCGCGTCCCGTTGCTCCGAGCGCGTGTAGCCGACCTCGAACGTCCGCGTCGCGTCCATCGCCTCACCGAGTTCGGTGACGTAGGTGACCTCTTCGCCCGGATGCGTCAGCAGCCACATATCGATGAACGGGTCGGTTGTCCGCTGCGGCTCCCCGTCCCACGCGAAGAAGTCGTCGAGGTCCTCGTAGGCCGACGTGGTGTCCGCCGACGCCGCGGGTGCGCTGTAGATGGCCGTGTAAAGGAAGCCGGGGCTGCGGACGTTGCGGAGGTGGAAGTAGATGGTGGCTTCTCGCGCCGGCGCGTCCGCCGTTCCATCCTCGGACGCGGCCATCGCATCCACGATGGTGAACCCCGGGTAGTCGTGGGCCACTCTGGTCCTCAGCGCGGAGATCGTTCCCGACCGCCCCGCGCGGAGCGTCCCCGGCGCGACCGTGAACACGTACAGGATCGACCCAACCGCGGCGATCACGATGATGGCGAACGCCAGCCCGACGGCCATGGCCGTGCGGATCCACCGCGACCCGGCGTCGGCTGCGGGAGGATGCTGCGCCACTCCGGTGACCGACAGTGGGAGCGGCTGCGGTGCCGGTGCAGGCGCCGGTTGTGGTTGCGGCGCAGGCTCAGGCGCTGCGCCCTCATGCTCGACCGTGTCCACCCCGACTTCTTCGTCCATCGTCCCCCCTCGTGGTCAACCGCATGGTACACGCGGAGAGACCGTATTGCGGCATACTCGTGACGAACAGCTCACCGCGGACCGCAAAGGACGCGCATGTACGTTGTGAGGAAGGTCTGGCACCCGGCCTATTACCAGGACGGCCACAAGTGGCACGGCTACTTCGAGGGCTGGTACTTCAAGGTGCTCGACGCCACGGGCGGGCAGGCGCTGGCGATCATTCCGGGCGTCTCGATCGACCGCGAAGGTGAGCGCAGGGCGTTCGTGCAGGTCATGCGCGCGGACGGCCGCACCCACTGGTTCGACTTCCCGTGGGAGTCGTTCCGCTACGCCCGCGACCGTTTCGACATCTCCGTCGGGCCGTGCCGCTTCTCGGACCGAGAGATCACGCTCGAGCTGGGAAGCGACGAATGCGCTGTCTGCGGCACCCTGAAACTCGGCGAACCGATTCCGTGGCCGGTGCGGTCACTGTCGCCCGGCATCATGGGACCCTTCCGGTTCGCGCCGCTCATGGAGTGCTACCACGGCGTGCTCTCACTGGATCACAGCGTCGACGGGACGCTCACCGTGGATGGGACGCCGGTAGTCTTCGACGGCGGGCGCGGCTACACCGAGAAGGACTGGGGCCGCAGCTTCCCGAGCGCATGGGTCTGGGTGCAGAGCAACGACTTCGGCCGCACCGGCGTGTCGCTGACCGCATCGATCGCACGGATCCCCTGGCTCGGATCGTCGTTCGTGGGCTCGATCGTGGGGCTGCTCGTCGACGGCCGCCTCTACCGGTTCGCCACCTACACGGGTGCGCGGCTGGTCTCGCTCACGCATTCGAACGGGGGCGTCGACTTCGTCGTGCAGGACCGCAGGCATCGGCTCGAGGTCAGTGCCTGCGGAGCGGTCCCGGGACAACTGCGATCGCCGGTGCTCGGCCAGATGATCGGCCAGGTCGAGGAGTCGCTGCGCGGGACCGTTCGTGTGCGGCTCACGGAACGGGGCACCGGACGCGAGGTGTTCGCGGGCGAGGGTCACGGGAGCGGCATCGAGCTGATGGACCCGGAAGGCGACCTCAGCGCCTGAGGGGCCGTGATCCCAGGGGACTGATGCCGAGCGCACGCCGCGCGATCGTGAAGCGCGCCCGATCGATGTCCTCCATCGTTCCCGTCACTTGAGCACCCAGTTGAACAGGTAGCCGATGGCGACGATCCCGACTGCGTTCACGCCGAAGTACACCGCGATGAGCTTGGGCTTGAGCACCTTGCGCAGGATGATCG
>JAHEXP010000020.1:11415-28117 GCA_023252055.1 Coriobacteriia bacterium | reverse complement strand
TCCGGGGAACGAGAAGCCGTTCGAGAGCGGCGCGCGGGTGCACGTGCACCACGGTACCCGCGAGGTCCTCGGCCGCGTGCTGTTCATGGACGGCGTCGACGCGCTCGAACCGGGAGGGCGCACGCTCGCCCAGATACGGCTCGAGGAGCCGCTCGCTCCCCGCTACGACGACCGCTTCATCGTGCGCTCCTACTCGCCGGTCTTCACGATCGGCGGCGGTACCGTGCTCGACGCCTTGCCGCCGCGGCGCACGCATCTGCGCCCCAACGAGCGTGAGCTGCTCGACGCGCTCGCCGCCCACGACCTCAGCGGTGCCGCGACCGGGCTGCTGGCCTCCCGCGGCATCCCCATGACGTCGGCAGAGGTCGCCATCGCGCTCGGCCTCCCGCGCGCCGGTGTCGCTGACGACCTCAACAAGGCCCCGCTCGAGCGCGTGAAGGTGGGCACTGACACCTACTTCGTCACCAACGAGGGGCTCGAGCGGCTGTTCTCCTCCACGCTCGAGAACCTGCTGGCGTTCCATGCGGCGCACCCGCTCGCGACAGGGACCACCGCCGGCGCGCTGCGCGACAAGGTGGACCGCCGCGTGTCGTCGCGCGTCTTCGACGCGGTGCTCGAGATGGCCGCCGGTCGCGGGCTCGTGCGCATCGCGGGGGGAGAGGTGCGCCACCCTCAGGCCGCTGCATCGGCGCTCGCAGAGGAGGACGCCGCGCTCACCGCTCTGACGCCGATCCTGGAGTCTCAAGGGCTCACGACCGGGACCGTCGCCGAGCTGTCCGCGCTCGCCGGCGTCGACGTGGGGGTGGCGCGCAAGGCGCTCACCAAGCTCGTCTCGGCGGGAGAAGTCGTGCGGCTCGGACCGGAGATGCACTTCTCGGCATCCGCGGTCGCCGCCGCCCGTGCGCGCATCGTCGAATACCTCGAGGCTTCGGGCACCATGCTCGCCAAGGACGCTCGGGACGTGCTCGGGACGAGTCGCAAGTACGTCGTCCCGCTCCTCGAGTATTTCGACGCGCAGGGGCTCACGAAGCGTGACGGGGACACTCGGACGCTGCGCACGCGCTAAGCGGTCCGATGCGACGCGCTAGTTGGGCGGGTCGATCCGGGGAAGACGCAGCGTGAAGACCGCTCCGCCTCGAGCACCGTTGGCCACCGATATCGTTCCGTCGTGCAGTTGGACGAGCCGTTTCGTGATCGCGAGGCCGAGGCCTGAGCCGCCGCTGCCGCCGGGCCGCGGGCCTGACGCCCGGTAGAATCGGTCGAAGACGCGGGCCAGTTCGTCGGCGCGGATACCCGGCCCGTCATCAGCCACAGATACGACGACGCCGACGCCGTCGGCGCGGGCGGTGAGGTCGATCGCACCGCCCGGTTCGGTGTGAGCGACGGCGTTGCCGACGAGGTTCAGGAAGGCGCGGTCGAGCTGGTCGGGGTCGCCGTCGATCCACAACCCGGGCTCCGCCACGACGGTGATCGCACGGTCCCCGAGGGCGCGCCCGCGCGCAGCGGCCTCGTCGAGCAGGCTCGCCACGTCGAGTGGCTGCCGTGAGGACGTCCCACCGGCCTCCAGGCGGGCGAGCGCGAGCAGGTCGTCGACGAGCCGGCGCATCCGGTCGACCTCTTCCGAGATCACGGTGAGCTCCTCGGCCCTTTCGTCTTCGCTCATCTCCACATCGCAGAGCAGTTCCAAGTGGCCGGTGATCACAGCGAGCGGGGTACGCAACTCGTGCGATGCGTCCGCGGTGAAGCGCCGCTGCTCGCCGAACGCCTGCTCCAGGCGGTCGAGCATCGCGTTGATGGAGTCGACCATGCGCCCGACCTCGTCGGGAGGGCCGTCGTACTCGATACGCTGTGTGAGCGACGACTGCGTGACGCGCGCGGCCGTGTCAGCAGCGCGGGTGAGCGGCCGCAAGCTCGCGCGCGCTGCGATGACCGCGAGCGCCGTGCCGAGGATGATGACCGCGGCAGCGACTCCCAGGAGGGAGACAAGGACCTCAGCACCGAGGTTGCGGCTCGCAGCCGTCGGCAACGCCACCTCGAAGACCGCGACCCTCTGCCCGGACTTCGACAGGATCGGCACGGTCGCGGCGCGGTAGGAGACGCCGGAGTAGGTGAGATCGAGGAAGCGCGAACTGGCGGACGCCACAGCGAGCGCGGGGCCGTTGCCGGGAGCGTTCTCGAAGAGCATGTCGGTGTTGGAGATGATGAGCGGCGTACCGGACGCGAAGTGGACGAGCAGGACCGGGTAGGTCCCGCTGATGGACTGGGCTCGGGCGCCGAGATAGGCGCGCGTGGCCGTGCGGAGGTCGGCGGCCTCGCTGACGCTGGGCCGGAGAGCGGCGTTGAACGCCTCAGCCTCGCGCAGGAGGCTACGGTCCACGTCGGCGGACAGCTGGCTCGATACCCGGAAGTACACGGCGAACGACGACACCGCGAGCCCGATGGTGAGCACCGCGGCAACCGCGATCGCCACGCGCGTACTCATCGTCACGTTCTTACGCGCGGACACGGTATCCCGCCCCGCGCACGGTCTCGATGACCGATGGTTCGCCGGGGATGTCGAGTTTGCGACGGAGATAGCCGACGTAGACGTCGACCACGTTGCTCCCGGTGTCGAAGTCGAATCCCCACACGGCGTCGAGAAGCTGCTGGCGGGTGAGTACCTGGCCCGCATGCCGCATCAGATACTCGAGGAGCGCGTACTCCCGGGTGGGGAGGTCCGCGGAGATCGCGCCGTGCTTCGCGCACCGGGTGCGCGTGTCGAGTTCCAGATCCCCGGCAACGAGCGTGTGCGAGACCGCTTGCCCGTGCCGGGCGTGCGCGCGCACGCGCGCTGAGAGTTCGCGCATGGAGAACGGCTTGGTGAGGTAGTCGTCCGCGCCCATGTCCAACAGCGAGACCTTGTCGTCGACCTCGCCAAGGGCAGACAGCACGATGACGGGAAGGTCCCGGTCGCCGGCGCGCACGGTGGCGAGCACTTCGGAGCCGTGCCCGTCCGGGAGCATCAGGTCGAGCAGCACGAGGTCGAATGTGCGCTCGGACAGCAGGTACTTGGCCTCGGTCACTCCGGAAGCCCTCTCCACCGTCTGCCCCTCGGCCTGCAGCCCCTTGACCACGAACGACGCGATCCGGTCTTCGTCCTCCACGAGCAGGATCCTCATGCGGCGGCTTCCCCCTCCGGTGCGGCCGTTACCTTCTTCATTCGACCTTATCAGTCGCTCTTCTTGCTGTCGCTCTTCTGGCTGTCGCTGTGTTCGTTCCCGTCCGACTCGTGAAGGTGCGGGCGGACCGTCTCGTGGTCGTCCGAGTCGTGGTCGCCGTCGTCGCCGGAACTGCTCGCGGACGAGTCATCATCAGAGGAATGGGACTTCCCGGGGTCAGCGGCCGAGTTCGTGCCGGATGAACCGCTTCCCGATGATGAGGACGGCCCGTTCGAGGATGAGTGTCCCGGGGACGTCGTCGCGTCCTTCGCCGGAGCCGTGGGAGTCGCTTCCGTCGAGGAAGGGGAGCCGGTCCCGGTGGGTGTGGAGGTCGGCTCGGCGGAGCCGGATCCGACCTCGCTCACGATGCGCGGGAGGTCGCTGGGGCGGGGATCCGAGATCCCCGGGCCGGTAACGGCGAACGCCGTGACGGTGAGCAACGCCAGGAAGGCGATGGTGAGCAACACGACGATCGAGGGTCGACGCATATGCCCGTTCACCTCCCGCTAGCGGACGCCGCACCGGTGGGTGCGGCCGTCCAGTCGACATGAGTATGTGCCCACCCGGTGAGGCCTGGATGAGGGCCGAATGAGAGGAGTCTTAGAGTTCTCTCATCCGGCCGCTCTCGCCAGAAGCTCAGTCGCCGTTGGGCGGGTTGCCCTTGTGGCACGAGCAGTAGGAGGTCGAGTAGCCGTTGGGATGGCACTTCACGCAGGCGAACTTCCGGTAGTTGTGGTGCGTCGACGGGTGGCTGAACGTCGCACTGGCGAACGGGACGCCCGGTGTATGGCATCCGGCGCAGTCCGAGCCGAAGTGGTTCGCGGGCGGCTTGTGGCAGTCCTGGCAGTTCGTCCCTGCAGGGTGTCCAGCGACGAACGTATCGCCGACGTTGTGGCAGTTCGAGCACTCGCCGCGGTCCTCGTGCGGGGGCTGGTGGCACGAGCTGCACTTCATCTTCGCTTGGTCGTGGCAGTCCTGGCAGATGACCTTCTTGTGGCCGGTGATGCTCGAGGGGGTCATGCCGCCGGGGGTCGGCGCCTTCGCGCCCGACTTCAGGATGCCTGCCGCGTCGAGCGCCGCGAGCGTCACGGTGTGCCCGGCCTGGGCGTGGCAGACCTTGCAGGTCGCCTGTTTCTCGTGTTTGGCATGCGAGAAGAGCGAGCCGGACTTGTCGGGCACGGTCGCGTGGCACCGGATGCAACGGGAGTTCGGCACGTCCACGTTGAAGTTCGGGAAGCGGTAGTCCACGAAGAAGTGGCTCCACAGCTCTTGGAGCTCCGAGGGCTTGTGTGCAAGGTGCGCGACGACGCCGGCGTCGACGTGGCAGTCGACGCACTGGGCGGACTTCGCGTGCGGGCCGCCGGCCCACGCCTGGTAGTACGGGGACATCTCGTGGCACCACGGGCAGAACGAGGACTGCTCCGTATACAGGAGCGATCCGGTGATCGCGACGAGAGCCACTGCCGCCACCGCTCCCCAGATCACCATGCGACGAACTCGCGCTGCAGGCGAAAGGGGCGGCTTCCCGCCGGTGTTCGCGGTCGATGACGGTGTTGCCTGGGCCACGTGGCTCCCTCCGAGTTCCTGTGTGTTCCTCTAGGGACAATAGTACCCGAGGCGAAGGCGTCTCCCGCGATGCGCGTGTCCCTGCGAGCCGCGGCTGAGGCCGCCGCCGGGGAGCCCGGCGGCGGCCTCTTGGATCCACACGCTACGCGGCTACTCCGCTCCAGGCATGACGGGCGGTTCCGCGGGTGGTTCCGGCGCGGGCGTCGGCTCGGCCGGCATCTCGGGAGCGGGCATCATCGGTTCCGCGGGCATCGCCGGAGGTGCGGGCGGCGCAGGGACATACGCGGGCGGCGCGGGCGGCGGCTGGTAGGCCGGAGGCGCCGGAGGGGCGTAGCCCGGAGGCGTCGCCTGCGCGTACTGCTGAGGTGCGCCCGGCTGCATCTGCTGCTGCGCCCATGGAGGCGCCACGCTGCCGCGCCTGACCACCTTGAAGACCTTGAAGTAGTAGACGAGGGCGACGATCCAGCCGAAGCTCAGAACGATGCCCACCGCCATCAGGATGACCCACAGGTTCTTGCTGTTGCCGTTGCTGTTCGGGTACTCGTACTCCTGGCGGCCCACCGCATCGATCAGCATCCAGATGTTGAGCGCGAACAGCGCCAAGCCGATGATCGCGAAGATCCCCCAGCACAGCAGAAGGGCGATCCCCACGCCACCTGCGGCTGCGCCATCGGCGCCTG
Source organism: Coriobacteriia bacterium (assembly GCA_023252055.1). Classification (GTDB taxonomy): domain Bacteria; phylum Actinomycetota; class Coriobacteriia; order Anaerosomatales; family PALSA-660; genus PALSA-660. The sequence goes on along the minus strand of JAHEXP010000020.1, from coordinate 22,674 downwards.
TCGGGTAGTTCCCGTACATACCGTCTCCCTCCCATGGTCGGTCGCGTGCGGACCGGTCGGACCATCCCCGCCTTGAACGAACGCACATCACTCTTGTGGACGTTCATGCCCGACGAGCGGGGAGTTGACCCAAGAGCCGGGCCCGCCCGCGTTGACACCCCACCCGGGCGCCCGCAGAATAGCCCGCTGGAGGCGGATGGGGCCTGGTGGCTTCCGCGGTCTTCAAAACCGTAGTGGGGGGTGAAGAGCCTCCCGGGTGTGTTCGATTCGCACGCGCCTCCGCCACAGCGTGCACAGAGAAGGGGAGTCCGCATCCGCGGGCTCCCCTTCGTTCACAACAGCCCGAACCCGCTTCACGAGCCGAGCGTGCGACACATCTCCTCGTACTGCTCCTTGGTGATCTCGCCCTTGGCGTAGCGCACCTTGGCGATGGCGCAGGCCTCATCGACCCGCGGCGCCATGGGCGCGCCATGTCCGGTGCCGCCCATCGAACGCACCGCCCACACGATCAACAGGACGATGCCGGCGAGGACGAGGGCTCCGAAAAGGAGGAACAGCCACCCTCCGAAGCCGCCCATCATGGTTCCGCCACCGCCGTAACCGTTGTATCCGTACATCATCTCTCCCACTCCTTTGAAGGTGGCTGCCATGGCGCGGGCTTGCGGGCGAGCGCCCCATCCACATTGTGTGTTCCCCGGGATCCGCCCCAGCCACCGCGTTCGGGTCCGCGTCCGGGAAGGGTAGGTACGCTCGTGACACACACCGGGGCGGTGGACGACCGCCCGGAGACCTGAGAGCAGGAGTCCCTCGATGGATACCCTCGGCGCGATCATGACCAGGCGGAGCATCCGCCGCTTCACCGACATGGCGGTGCCCGAGCCGCTCGTCGAGACCTTGTTGCGCGCCGCGATGGCGGCGCCGTCAGCGGGCAACCAGCAGTCTTGGCGGTTCGTGGTGGTCACCGAGCACGAGCGCCTGTCCGTGCTGGCCCAGACGAGTCCCTTTGCGGGGCCGCTCGCCAGCGCCCCGCTCGCGATCGTGGTGTGCGGCGAGACAGTGGATGAGCGCCACCCGGGCTACTGGGTCCAGGACTGCGCCGCGGCGATGGAGAACCTCCTGCTGGCCGCACACGCATCGGGGCTGGGCGCGGTGTGGTTGGGATACCACCCGGACGATCGTCGGGTTGAGCGCCTCAGCATCGAGCTCGACCTGCCCGAGACGGTCGTCCCGCTCGGGATCGCCGCGATCGGGTATCCCGACGAGGCGAAGCCGACGACCGACCGCTACGAGCCGGTGTACGTGCACCGCGAGACCTGGTAGCGCATCGAGCAGGGACCCGGGACCCGCCGTTCATCGGGGGCGAGCGCTCGGCTCAGCGCTATACTCGGGGACACACGTTCCGGCACCGGACGCCGCCCCCAACACTGGCACGGCGGTGGCTGGGACGAGTAGCGGTGAGCGGACATGCCCACCGCACCATCGGTTCGCCGCTCGCTCGGGTAAGAGGTGCATTCCATGTCGTTCCGACTCCAGCGTCTGGCGCCGCTGCTTCTCGCGGCCTGCCTGACGATCGCCATCCTCGCGGCACCGGCGACCGCGCTCGCGGACTCTCTGTCGTGGAGCCGGACGTACGTGGGACCCGCGGATATCCCTGCGGACGGCGAGGACGGTTCCATCGTCCCCGTCGCCGGCAACTTCAACGGTGTCGCCTTCGCGGATGGAGTCCATGGCTGGGCGGTGGGCGTGCGAGTGATCAGCCCGACCGTCCCCGGCGCTCTGCGCGAGGCGCTTGTCGCATCCACAGCAGACGGCGGACGCACGTGGACGCCCATGACGATACCGAACGTGAACAGGGAGCTCTTCGGTGTGAACGCCCGGGGGGCGGGTGACGTGTGGGCCGTCGGCGCGGGAGGTACGATCGTCCACTTCGACGGCTCCAGCTGGGCGACGGCGTCGGTGAACGCCACGTACACCGCAGCCCTTCGCGCGATCGCTTTCGTTGACGCCGACCACGGATGGGCGGTGGGCGACGGGTACGGAGCCATCCGTACCTCGGACGGCGGCGCGCACTGGACGATAGCGAGAAATCCGAGCGGCACTCCGGGTTACCGGGCTTTGACGGCGGTGAACTCGACGAGCGTCATCGCCGTGGGGGACGCCGGCAAGGCGAGCCGCCTCGGGATCGAAGTGTCGTTCACGTCGCTGCCTGCACCCGCTTCGGGCTCTCTTTCCGGAATCACGTTCGTCGACCCCGAACACGGGTGGGTCGTGGGTGACGACGCTGTCTGCCGTTCAACGTCGACCGGTGGCGCAAGTTGGGCGCCCGTGAATCTGGCGCCGTTGCCGGACTCGATGCAGCCCACCCAACTCGACCTTCGCGCGATCGCCTTCAGCGACCCGTCCTGTGGCCTCATCGTCAGTACGTACCAGACCGTCTGGCGCACGATCGACGGAGGCGCCCACTGGGTCGCGGAGCGATTCGTCGACCTCGACAAGGGTGAGACCCCGGGCGACATCGATGCGCGTGGTGTGGCATTCGCCGGTTCGGCGGACTCACCGGTGATGGTCGGACGGTCGACCGTCCTCGACGACAAGGCAAAGGCCCGGGCCTATCTCGGTGCTTGGAGCGACCGTGTCATCCCGCCGCCGACTGCGCCCTCGAACGTCACCGCGCTGGACGGCGGGGACCCGCGTCCACGGATCGAGGTCTCGTGGAGGGACAACTCCTCTGACGAGGATGGCTTCACGGTGGAGCGGGCAACGGGTGCGTCGGGGTGGTCGCAGGTCGCCACGCTCGGCGCAGACGCCACCGCGTGGATCGACTCGACCGCCGACTGGACGTCGGTGTGGCGCTATCGGGTCCGGTCATTCCGCAGCGGCCTCTACTCGGCGCCGGCCGACTCGCTCGGGATCGCCGTGGACGGGGTCGCGCCGACCACGTATTCGAATGCGGCCGGCTCCTACATCGAGTCTGCCACCATCGACTTCCTGCCCCAGGACAATCAGGGCGGATCCGGGGTCGCGAAGACGTGGTATGCGGTTGACGGCGGGCCGTCGGTCGAGGGCACGCGCGCCTACGTGACCGGCGTCCTCGAAGACCCTCACTTCGTCGAGTTCTGGTCCCAGGACATCGCCGGCAACACCGAGAACCGGGAGCGGGTCGAATTCGCGATCGTGGCCGAGGTCGTCGACACTGATGCGCCCACGACCATCTCCGACGCCGTGCTGCTGTACAGCGCCCCAACCACGATCACGTTGACGGCGACTGACAATGCAGGCGGCACAGGGGTGGCGCACACGTACTACCGGCTCGACGGCGTACCCGGAGACCCGGGCGTAGGCACGTCGGTCTCGGTCAGCGGCGAAGGGACCCACACGCTCCAGTTCTGGTCCGTGGACGCGAAGGGAAACGTCGAGGAAACGAAGACCGCGAAGTTCATGATAGACACGACGGCCCCGAAGACGTCGGCCGTCGGGCCCCGCGGTTTCTACGCTGACAAGGCCACGATCGCATTGACCGCCGCCGACGACGGTTCGGGCGTGGCGTCGACGATGTATTCGATCGACGGCGCGGCCGCGGTCTCCGGCTCAGGGGTTACCGTCACGGGCGCGGGCTCCCACACGCTCGCGTTCTGGAGCGTCGACATGGCCGGCAACTCCGAAGAGCCCACGAGCGTGACGTTCACCATCCTCACGACCCCTTCGAGCAAGGGCACGCCCTCGACGCCCGCGTCCATCAAGACCCTGACGCACAAGTCGTCGTTCACCACGCTCGGCTACATGAAGAAGTACAGCAAGACGTACTCGGTGAAGCTGTACTTCTACCGCTACAAGTCGGGGCACTACGTCTACTACAAGTCGGTGACGGCGAAGTCCGCGTCCATCTCGGGGATCTCCTCGTTCCTCAAGTACTCGGTGACCACGTCCGTGCCGTATTCGGGCACGTGGCGCGTCCGCGCTCGCCGGGTCGTAGGCTCGACCGTCCGCTACAGCTCGTACCGGACCTTCACCGCCCTCTGAGGCGGCGCCGCACCGGTGTCCGTCGCCTGCGCACGCGCTTCGGCGTAGCATGGCGGGCATGCCCGATGCCCCCACTCCCACGATCGCAGCGCGCGGCCTGACCGTCAGGCGGCGCGCCGATGCCGGCATGCTGCTCGTCCTCGACGCCGTGGACATCGAGGCTGTCGCGGGCACCCTGGTGGACGTTGTGGGCCCATCAGGCGCGGGCAAGTCGACGCTCCTGCTGGCACTCGCGCGCCTTCTTCCCGGGGCGGAGGGCGCGCTCCAGCTGGAGGGCCACCCCGCGTCCGAGATCGACCCGCGCACCTGGCGCGCTCGCGTGGCCTACCTCCCGCAACGCAGTGCTCTGCTCCCCGGGACGGTGGAGTCGAACCTGCGTGCCCCGTGGCTGCTGAAGATCCGGGCCGGCATCCCGGCCCCGGACCCTGCGGCCCTGAGGGCGGCGCTCGACCGCATCCATCTCGCCGACGTGGCGCTCGACCGCGACGTCGAACGCCTCTCCGAGGGCCAGGCCGCCCGCATCGCGCTCTTGAGAACCGTTCTCACGAAGCCCCAGGTGCTCCTGCTCGACGAACCCGACGCTGCACTCGACGAAGCGTCGGCCGACGAGGTGGGACGCCTCACGCGTGAGTTCGCTGACGGCGGCGGCGCGGTCGTGCGTGTGCGGCACCACCGCGCGGACGGGCTCGCGGACAGGCGTCTGCGCCTCGAAGCGGGCACGCTCACGGAGGTGGGGCTGTGACGCCGCAGCTCGCCGGAGGCGTCGTCCTCATCGGCTGGCCGCAGCTGCTGCTGGCTTCGGCGTTCGTTTTGGTCACCGGTGCGATCGCGCTGTGGATGCAGCTGGGCGTGACCAAGGACCTCGCGATCGGCGCAGCCCGCACGTACGTCCAGCTGCTGCTCCTCGGCGTCGTGCTGCGCTGGGCGTTCGCGGCCGACCGCTGGTGGTGGGTCGTCGGCATCCTGGCGATCATGACGGTGGCGGCGGCGCGCATCATCCTGAGGCGCGCACCGGATGCGCCCTCGGGGCTCTTCCTCGCAGCTGTCACCTCGATGGCGGTCACAGGCATCACCGTCACGTTCGCAGTGACCGGGCTCGTCATCGGCGCCGAACCGTGGTACTCGCCGCGATACGTCATCCCGATAGCCGGGATGGTGCTCGGCAACTCGATGACCGGGATAGCGCTGTCGCTGGAACGTGTCTTCGCGGACCTGGACTCGCGCTCCGATGAGGTGCTCGCGATGTCGGCGCTCGGCGCGACGCCATGGGAGGCCGCGCACCCCAGCGTGCGTTCAGCGCTTCGTGCGGGCCTCATCCCGGCGATCAACTCGATGGCCGCAGCGGGGATCGTCTTCATCCCGGGGATGATGACCGGCCAGATACTCGCCGGAGCCGACCCTCTTGAGGCGACCAAGTACCAGATCGTGGTCATGCTGATGGTCGCTGCCGCGGAGGTCATCGGCGCGGTGATCGCCGTGCTGATGAGCTACAAGCGAAGGTTCACGTCCGACGGCGTGTTCCTGCACAAGGGGCTTCGGGAGGGCGCGAAGCGCTGAGGCGTGCATAGTCGGCGGCGTGCGGTATCCTATCCCGGCCCGCCCACGCGCGGGAGTCATGCGCGGCCAACAGGCGCTTATGGAAGGCAGCACACCGGTGGCGGACTTCGAGCAGTACCTGATCGAAAGCGCGCGTGCGTTCGACAACTACCTGTCGACGTTCTTCGGGGACGGCACGCACCCCGACATGGCGCGCTACCTCTACGCCCCCCTGCGCGACTTCTCCGACAACTCGGGCAAGCGTCATCGGCCGCTCATCTGCCTGCTCGCCTGCGAAGCGGTGGGCGGCGACGCCAAGCACGCGTGGCCCGCGGCCGCCGCGATCGAGCACTTCCACACCGCGGCGCTCATCCACGACGACATCGAGGACTCCTCGCTGACCCGTCGCGACGAGCCGTGTATGCACGTCTCCGAAGGCGAAGGGCTCGCGATCAACGCCGGCGACCTCGCCCTCTCCCTCGTGTGCGGGACCGTCGTCCATGACCCGGGTCTCGACGACTCGATGAAGATCCGCGTGCTCGCGGAACTCGTGGACATGACGAGCCGCACGATCGAGGGGCAGGCGCTCGACATCGGATGGGCCCGCGACGGCCGCTTCGACCTCACCATCGACGACTACCTCACCATGGCGAACCACAAGACCGCCTACTACTCCGGCGGCGTCCCGCTCGCGGTGGGCGCGATCATCGGCGGAGGCTCCACGGCCCAGGTCGAGACGCTGCGCGCGTTCGGCATGGCTGCCGGGCTCGCGTTCCAGATCCAGGACGACGTGCTCAACCTCTGCGGCACCGCTGAGTCCACCAAGAAGGACTTCCGCAGCGACGTCACCGAGGGCAAGCGCACCCTTGTCGCCATCCACGCCTTGCAGAACGCGCCACGACGCGAACGGCTCCTCGAGATCCTGTCCGCGCACACCGATGACCCGGAAGTACTCGCGGAGGCGGTCGCGATCATGGAGGAAGCCGGCTCGGTCGATTTCGCTCGCACCTACGCGTGCGACCTTATCGGGGCCGCCAAGGAAGGGCTGCTCGAGTCCGTCCCGCCGAGCCCCGCGCGCGAGCTGCTCGGATCGATGGCCGACTTCTTCGTCGAGCGCTCGAGCTAGGTCGCGCTCGCGGCGAGCCGGCCGCGTTCCCAAGGGTAGACTCGTGACGTAGCGCGTCCGCACCGAAGGGAGTCCGTCATGCAGCCGATCATCGTCTCCGAGCACGTCACCTGGGTGGGAGCGATCGACTGGGACCTGCGCGATTTCCACGGCTTCGAGACGCCGCGCGGCTCCACCTACAACGCCTACATCGTGCGCGGCGCGGACAAGATCGCCTTGGTGGACACGGTCAAGACCTTCTACGTCGACGAGCTTCTGTCCCGCATCTCCAAGGTCGTCGATCCGGCGGAGATCGACCTCATCGTGGTCAACCACATCGAGCCCGACCACAACTCCGGTCTGCGCGACGTCATGGCGGCGTGTCCGAAGGCGCGCGTCGTGGCCACGGCGTCCGGCGCGAAGGGCGTGTTCGAGTATCACGACGGGCTGGTGATCGACACTGTGTCGGCCGACGACGTGATCGACCTCGGTGGGGTGACGCTCAACTTCCTGCCGGCGCCGATGGTGCATTGGCCTGACTCCATGTTCACGTACTGCCCCGAGGACGCGGTCCTGATGTGCAACGACGCGTACGGGCAGCATCTCGCTTCGGCGGAACGCTTCGCCGACGAGGTGGGGGAGACCGACGCCCTCGAGGAGCTGAGGATCTACTACGCGAACATCCTGATGTCGCTCGGCATGCAGATCGGCAAGGCGCTCGAGAAGGTCGAGGCCGCCGGCTGGAAGCCGGAGATCATCGCTCCGAGTCACGGAGTGATCTGGCGCGGCGAGACCGTGGCCAAGGCCGTGGACGCGTACCGCCTGTGGGGCAGCGGGAAGCTGCTGGACAAGGTAGTGGTCGTGTTCTCCACCATGTGGGGCTCGACGGACACGCTCGCTCGCGCGATCGCGGACGCGATCACCGCTGAAGGCGTCGACGTGGAGGTCTACGACCTCGCGCTCACCCCGCTCGCGCACATCATGCGCGACGTGCTCGACTCGCGCGGGATCCTCATCGGCACGCCGACGCTGCACCGCGGCATGCTGTACCGGGTGGCCGGATTCCTCCAGTATCTCGGGGCGCTGAAGGCCCCCGGCCGCATCGCGGCGTCGTTCGGCAGTTACGGGTGGTCGTCCGGCGCCACCAAGGAGGTCGACGACCGCCTGACCGCGATCGGGATCCCGGTCGCACAGGACCCGTTCACGCAGAAGTTCCGTCCCACGGAGGCGGAACTCGAGGCGGCACGGGCTTGGGGCGCGGAGTTCGCGAGCAAGGTCAAGGCGGCGGGCGTCGAGCAGCCAGCGGTCGAAGGGCAGCCGGCTCAGGCCTGACTCGGCCGGATCGCCGGAAGCTATTTCGCTTCCGCCCCGCGCTTCCACGCGTCGAGAGCGGCCACCGCGTCCGGGACGGTCAACGCCGGCGCGGGCGCCGTCGGGTCCTGCGCGCGCAACTCGGTGAACAGCTCCGCCAGAAGCGGCGGCCGGATGTTGCTTCGCGCCATCACGTCCACGTGTGCGAACACCTCGGCGGGCGTTCCCTTGAGCACGATGTGACCGCCCTGCCGCAGCACGTAGGCGTAGTCTGCGAAGTCGGGCACGGTGTCGATGTCGTGCGTGGACATGACGATCGTGAGCCGGCGTTCGTCGGCCAGCCGCGCCAGGAGTGCGATCAGCGATGCGCGCGATGTGGGGTCGAGCCCTTCGAACGGCTCGTCGAGCACGAGAAGCTCGGGCCGCATGACGAGCGCGCCCGCGAGCGCGACCTTTCGCTTCTCGCCGCCCGACAGGTTGTGCGGCACGCGGTGAGCGAGCTCCCGGATCCCCAGCAGCTCCAGCGCGGTCTCCACCATGTCCCGAACGTCGTTCTCGGGAACGCCGTACTGGCGTGGTGAGAAGGCCACATCGTCGAACACGGTCGGGGCGATGAGTTGCTCGTCGACGTTCTGGAGCACGACGCCGATCTTGCGGCGGATCTCGGGCCACCTGCGCGACGGATCGACGCCGAAGACCTCGACGACGCCTTCCTGCGGCCTGAGCACCCCGAGGATGTGGAACAACATCGTCGTCTTGCCCGCGCCGTTGGGGCCGAGTATCGCCACGCGGCTCCCGCGATCGGCAGTGAACTCCAGCCCACACAGGTCGACGTGCGCGCCGTCCTCGTACGCATGTTTCACACACGAGACACGGACGATCGTCTCGCATCCGGGGGTGTGCGCGTGGTCGTGGCCGGTGGCCGGGGACTCGGGCGTGGGACTCATCGCGAGACCAGCCTCCAAAGTGACGTGATGGCCAGGACGAGTAGGGCGACAGCGGCCGGCAACCATGAGTACGGCGTGAGCGCAGGCCCGGCCAAGCGGTAGACGGCGGCGATCGCGAACAGGGCGAAAGCGGCGAGCAGCAGCGACGCATCGAAGGCGGGGTTCGCGGCGCGCTGGCGGGACACGCGCAGGCCGCCCTCGTACCCGCGCAGGCGCAGCACGTCATACTCGCGCTGCGAGAGGTCGAGGGCGTAGAGCACGAGAGAACCCATCGCGGCCGCACTCGCCTGCGCTGCCAGCACCGGCTGTCCGTGGGAGAGTCCGGACCTCAGGCGGATCGCCAGGCGAAGGTGTTCGAACTTCTCACCGAGCAGGAACAGCGAGCGGTAGGTCATGAGCATCGCGTCTCCGACGATCTCGGGGAGCACGCTCTGCAGCGGGGCGAAGAGCTGTGGGTATGGCGTCACGAACACCAGGACGATGGCGGCCAACGCCGCGCTCATCGCGCGCATCACGAACAGCGCACCGGTCAAGACGTCGGGGGCGGCCGCGAGCGCGAACACCACCGCGAAGACGCCCGGATAGGCCGCGAGCCCGAACACCTGCCGCAGCGGGAGCCGGGACCCGATCGCGAGCGCAGCGAGGAGCAACGCCGCCGCGGTCACGATCAGCACGTTCTGCTGCACGACGACGCCGGCCAGCACCAAGCCGAACGCGATCAGCTTCGTCACGGGCGCCGAGCCATGCAGGCGCGAGCGTCCCGACGTTGCGGAGAGATCGATGGCGCGCACGTCCACGCCTACTCGACCCCCTCGTCGCCCGCAGGACGCCGGGACAGGGCCGACAACGCGCCGCCGAACACGAGTTGCGGCCGGACACGTGCGGCGTAACCCAGGACCGCAGCGGTCACGAGCGCTTCGAGCACCCACCCGATCGGGCCGAGCGTGTACACGACCGCCGCGAACCGACCCACCGAAAGGGGGGCGGGCGCGGCTGTCGCAGGCGAAGGGGCCTCGCCGCGCAGCGTGTTCACGGCCACCACTCCGCCGCCGAACGGGTTTGCGAAGGTCAGCGAGTTCGGGTCGAGCGCGCCCGTCTCGCGTCCGGTGGCCGCTCCACCTCCGAGGGCGACGATCCCGACCAGCAGCGTCGTCGTCACGGCGAGGGTGAGCACCGTGGACACGGCGGCGGCCCAGCGCACCCGCGCTGTGCCGAGAAGCCGCACGAAGAGCCGGAACAGTCCCCAGCCGAGCGCCATCTCCGCCGCGATCATCAGAGTGTTGAGGCCGATCACGGTGACCCCGCCGTGACCGAGCAGAGCGAGGATCAGCACGACGATGAACGCTGCGATCGCACCGAGCCACGGGCCGAGGAGGACGCCCGCCACAACGGTCAGGTTCACGTGATACGCGATGGGGACGATCTCCGTGGACATCGAGACCAGGACGAGCGCGGCCACGACGCCGAGCAGCGGCACCTTGCGCCTCACCTCGGCCGCCCGCGAGCGCCGCGCGGCGTACCACAGCAGGATCAGCGCGCCGGCCCATCCGGCGGCGACGAGCCACAGGGGCAACACGCCATCGGGGATGTGGATGTGGGACATCCCGGCGCCTACGCCGTGGCGGGGTCGGTGGGGGCGGCGTCAGCGTCGCACGAGCATCCGTCCGCATCCCGCGCGACGTCGCTGCACGCGGCGCACAACCCGTAGAGCCGCACCTCGTGGGAGGTGACGACGAACCCGTCGGGCGCGGCGGCCGCCGCCCCCGCGACATCGATGGGGCATGGCGTGTGGGCGGTGGCGCCGCACCCGGTGCACACCACGTGATGGTGGTGGCCGCTCTCGGCGCAGCGCGTGTAGAGCGCCGATCCCTCGCGTTCGCCCACCTCGGTGATATAGCGGGAGGCCGTCATGGCGGCGATCGAGCGGTACACGGTGGCCCGTGATATCTCGGGGTCGGTCCCGCGCACCCGCTCGGCGAGGTCGTCGGCGGAGAACGCTCCGGCGAAGCTCGCCGCCGCGGCCGCGACGGCGCGCCGCTGAGCCGTGGAACGGCCGGGCCCGTACGCGGCGCCCGTCATGTCGCCGATGTCCACGTGTCGCTCCATCCCGCGTCCCTTCGTGAGAATGATTCTCACGAAGCATCATACCCCTGAATCCCGCGAGCGCGACGGACACCGCGAGAGCGATGCGCCCACTGGACCGGAGAAGTGAAGTATCATCAGCTCGATTGATGCTTCGACTCAACATAGGGAGTGTCGTCTTATGAACGTCAGCCAGTTGCGCACCTTCGTCGAAGTCGTCGATCGCGGCTCGTTCTCGGAGGCCGCTCGCGCCATGGG
>JAHEXP010000020.1:0-11315 GCA_023252055.1 Coriobacteriia bacterium | reverse complement strand
GCGATCGTGAACGCGGTCGAGGGCGGCATGGGCGTCGGTGTCGTCAGCCACTGGATGGCGGACAAGGCGCTGACCCTCGGGACCGTCGCGCAGATCCTGGCCCCGGGGTTCCCGGTGGGAAGGCCGTTCTATGCGGTCGTCCCGCGCGGCGTCCGCTCGCGGGCCGCCGACGCTCTGCTCACGCACCTGCGCACCGAGCTCGGGACGTAGCCCGGGCCGCAGATGCCGCATTGTCACGGGCACCACGTGCCAGCGCGCCATGTGCGGGGTGTATTCTCGTTCACGCACCGTCGCAGCGGTGCATCTCCGATCCCGGAGTGACCTACAGCGAGAGGCGCTCGCCATGGTCGCCGGGACGTCAGGGTCGAAGCGGGAAACCGGTCGGCCTTCCGTGCTTGAAAAGGAGAACATATGCGCCGTTCAGACCTTCCGCCGTTACTCCGGCGGGCGACGGGGTTCGTCCTCGTCGCGCTCTTCGCCTTCGTGTTGACGGCCTGTTCGCAGCCCTCGGGCAGCGCGCCGGCGGCGACCGGAGGAGCAACATCCGACGTCATCTTGGCGTCGACCACCTCAACGCAGGACTCGGGGCTCTTCGATGTCCTCATCCCGGCGTTCGAGAAGGACAACCCGTCCTACAAGGTCAAGGTGGTCGCCGTCGGCTCGGGCGCTGCGCTGACACTCGGCCAGAAGAAGGACGCTGACGTCCTGCTGGTGCACAGCCCCGCCGCCGAGACCGCCTTCGTTGCCGCGGGGTACGGTACCGACCGCAAGCCGGTCATGTACAACGACTTCCTCATCGTCGGGCCCGCGACTGATCCCGCCAAGGTGAAGGAGACGACGAGTGCGGCCGCCGCGTTCGCGCGCATCGCGAAGCAGAAGGCGACGTTCGTGTCCCGTGGCGACAACTCCGGCACGTACACGAAGGAACTGTCGATCTGGACGTCCGCGACGGTCGATCCCACGAAGACGGCGAATTCCTGGTACGTGTCCACCGGTCAGGGGATGGGCGCGGTCCTTGGCATCGCCAACGAGAAGCTCGGTTACACCCTCGTGGACCGGGCGACGTGGCTCACGAACAAGGACCAGAACCCCGGTCTCACCGTCGTTCTCGAAGGGGAGAAGAAGCTCTTCAACCCGTATCACGTCATCCTTGTCCCGGGCGCCCGCAACGCTGCGGGCGCCAAGGCCTTCGAGGACTGGATCGTCGGTCCTGCAGGGCAAGAAGTGATCGGGGAGTTCGGCGTGACGAAGTACGGTCAGCAGATCTTCGTGCCCAACGCCGGAGCAACCAGCTGACAGCCTCTCGCGGCATCGTCGGCGACTGCGACGCTGACGATGCTGCGGGTGAAGCCATCGACGGAACGGATCAAGGTGCACGTCTACGGTCAGGCCATTCTCGACGGGTTCAAGCTCATCCTCCAGGGATCGGGCGAGATCTGGCCGGTCATCGGACTGTCGCTCGCCGTGTCGGGCGCGGCGACGCTGATAGCCAGCGCCATCGGCCTTCCCATCGGCTACTTCCTGGGGATCAGCCGATTCGCGGTCCGCGGGACGCTGATCCTGCTGGTCAACACGGCCATGGGCTTTCCCCCCGTCGTCATCGGGCTCTTCGTCTACATGGCGCTGTCCAGGACAGGTCCTCTCGGCCAGCTGGGCCTGCTCTTCACCCCGCAGGCGATGGTGATCGCGCAGGTGATACTCGCGGCTCCGATCGTGGCAGGGGTTGCGACCGCCGCGATCGCAAGTGTCCCGCGTGACCTGCGCCTTCAGGTGCGGGCTCTCGGAGCGTCACGTCTTCAGGAGTCGCTCGCGGTCTTCAAAGAAGGTCGGCGCGGCGTCATGGCAGCGGTTATCGCGGGGTTCGGCAGCGTCATCTCGGAGGTCGGAGCGGTTTCGATCGTCGGGGGCAACATCCAGGGTTCGACGCGCGTCATGACCACGGCGATCGTCTTCTACGTTGGGCGGGGCGAATTCGGCCTCGCCATGGCGTGGGGAATGGTCCTTCTCGGGATCGCGTTGCTCGCGACCGCCGCGCTCACGCTGGTCCAGCAGCGCGGGAGCATGTATGACCGATAGGGGCGAGACGATAGCGGCTCCGGCCGTACGAGGCACGAACATCAAGGTCGTGTATCGGGGTCGAGCGGTGGTGGATGTGCCGTCCATCGGTATAGGGTCTGGTGAGACCTATGCGCTTCTGGGGTCGTCGGGGGCCGGCAAGTCGACACTTCTACGCGTCCTCGGACTTCTGGAGCGGCCTACTTCAGGGCACGTCCTGCTCGATGGTGCTCAGGTCGGCGTGGGCGACCTGAGCGCCCGAAGGCGCATCGCCGCGGTCTTCCAGAAGCCGTACCTCCTGCGGGGTACCGTCGCGGAAAACGTCGCCTATGGGCTGACCCTCCGACGGATCGGTCTTGCGGAGACGAGTTCCCGGGTCTCTTCGGTACTTGAGCGCGTCGGCCTCGGCGGATGGGGGGACCGCAACGCACTCACCCTTTCCGGCGGCGAGGCCCAGCGCGTGGCTCTGGCCCGAGCTCTCGTCTTGGAGCCGTCGTTCCTACTGCTCGACGAGCCCCTGTCGTACATGGATCCGCTGTTGAAGCGCTCGTTGAGCCTTCGGTTCGCGCAGATACTGGCGAGCGAGCACGTCACCTCTCTATACGTGACACACGACCAAGACGAGGCGGCCACCGTGGCCGACCGCATCGGAGTGATGCGGGAGGGCAGGATAATCGCCGAAGGCGATCCCGAGGCGGTGCTCGGGCTTCCGGTGGACGCCTGGGCCGCGGCGTTCGTTGGGATGGAACCGGCGCTCGAAGGTACCGTCGTGTCCAATACGGACGGGCTCGCGGGGATCAGCGTGCCTGGCGCGGTCCTCTACGCCACGAGCGACTTCCCCGAGGGGACGCGCGTGCTGCTCGCCGTCAGGCCTGAGGACGTCACGTTGTACGAGGCGGGCGTCGATCTTCCGGCAGGCAGCGCGCGAAACAGGCTCCAAGCGGTGATCGCCGAGTCGCGGCCAAGCGGGACATCCGTCCATGTCGTCGTGGACCATTGCGGCATGCGGATCGCTGCAGCAGTAACCCGGGCGTCTGCCAAGGAACTCGCGCTCGCCCCCGGAGAGCCGATCGTGGCCGTCTTCAAGGCGACCGCAGTGCAGGTCCGAAGGCGCGACTGACCTTCACAGGCGTACCATGTGTGTTCTCCGCTTACCGGCCGGACACCGGTGGAGGCACGTGAAACGATCGAAGGGTGAGGATGGTTCCGAGAGGCGATTCACGCATCCCGGTGACCGCGGCCATCATGGCCGGGGGCCGCTCGATGCGCATGGGCGTGGACAAGACGCTGCTGCCGGTCGACGGCGAGACGCTGCTCGCGCGCGTCGCGGATGCGGTCTCCGAGGTGTGCCTGCATACCATCGTCGTCACCAACCGCTCCGAGCAGATATCCGAGGCCGGGCTTCCTGCGGACACGGCCGTCCTCATCGACGAGGTGCCGTACCAAGGCCCTCTGGGCGGCCTCGTCACCGCGCTCAAGGACGCTCCAGACGACTGGGTGCTCGCCGTGGCCGCAGACGTGCCGTGGCTTGAGCCGGACGTCATCAGGGCGCTGTGGGACGCGCGCGACGGCGCGCAGATCGTCGTCGCCGTGACCGACAAGGGCGTGGAGCCGCTGCTGGCGCTCTACCACCGCGACTGCCTTCCGGCGGCGCGGCGCGTGCTGGCCTCGGGGCGCCGCCGACTCGTGGCCATGTACCCCGACCTCGCCGTTACCGAGCTCCCCCTCGAGACGCTGCGCAAGGCTGACCCGGGCCTCCGCAGCCTTGTGAACGTGAACACACCGGAGGACCTCGCGGACGTTCGCGAGGCCGATATCGACGTGACCAGCGCGCCGAAGGCGCCGGTCCTGGTCCGCTCCGGCGACCGCCACGAAGGCCGCATGCCGTCCGAACGCCCCGTTACCGTCTACATGAACGACGTCGAGGTCGCGACGATGCAGGCGACCCCCGACGACCTTGAAGAACTCGCCGCCGGATTCCTCGTCTCGGAAGGGCTGCTCGAGGACCGCGAGGCGCTGCGGTCGATCGCTGCCGACCACAAGCGCGGCTTGATCTATGTGGAGACGGACGAGGCCGTGCCGGACGAGCTCACCTTCCGGCGCCGCTACATCACCTCGGGATGCGGCAAGGGCATCACCTTCGCGTCGGTCGGCCACGCCCGCTCACTGGCGCCGGTCGAGGAGGGTTTCACGGTCACCGCCGACGACCTGCACGAGTGGATGCGCGCCATGAACGAGCAGGCCCGCAAGTACCGCGACACCGGCGGCATGCAGGCGTGCGGGCTCGCGGGCGGCGGGAAGGTCCGCATCGTGCGCGAGGATGTCGGGCGCCACAACGCCGTGGACAAGGTGCTCGGCCGGGCTTGGCTGGACCGTCTGCCCACCGACGATGCCGTGCTGCTGTCGACGGGGCGCGTGAGCTACGAGATGGCGGTCAAGGCGGCGAAGGCCGGGGTGCCGGTGATCGTGAGCAAGAGCGCAGTGACCGACCTGGCCGCGGAGATCGCCGCCGGACTCGGCATCACCGTCGTCGGCTACGCACGCGGAGGTTCGATGGTCGTCTACACCCACCCCGAGCGCGTGCGCGCGCACGAAGGAGCGTGATCCGCGGGATGCTGAGCGTCGAAGAGGCCCGCGCCTCCGTGATGGACCGGATCGAGCGGCTGGAGCCGTACCGGGTCGACCTTCTGGACTCGCTCGGGTGCGTGCTCGCAGCCGACATCGTGTCCGACATCGCAGTGTCGCCGTTCGACAACTCCGCGATGGACGGGTACGCGGTCCGGGCAGCGGACACGTCGGGAGCCACCGACGCGGCGCCCGTGGTCCTGCGCGTCGTCGATCACATCGCGGCCGGCAGAGTCTCGTCGGTCCTCGTGGGCGAGGGCGAGGCGGCGCGGATCATGACCGGCGCCCCGGTGCCCGCGGGCGCGGACTCGATCGTCATGGTGGAGCACACGGTATCGCTCGATAACGCGGGCAGCACCGGCGGGACGGTGGCCATCGGATGTCCTGCCGTCGCCGGCGACCATGTCCGTCTCGCCGGTGAGGACGTCCGCGTCGGGGAGACGGTGCTGCGCGCGGGCGAGGTCGTGAACGCGGCCTCCGTCGGCCTCATGGCCGCTCTCGGATGCGCTCAGGTCGACGTGTACCGGCGACCGCGAGTAGCGATCGTGTCCACCGGCGACGAGCTGGTCGGCATCACCGACGCTCCCGGCCCGGGGCAGATCCGGAACTCGAACTCGTATTCGCTCGCGGCCCAGGTGCTCGCGGCCGGCGGCGAGCCCCACATGCTCGGCGTCGCGCGCGACAACGAGGCCGACACGCGGGCGTTGCTGTCGCGCGCTCCCGAGTTCGACATCATGGTCACCACCGGCGGCGTGTCGATGGGCGACTTCGACGTGGTCAAGGACGTGCTCGAGCAGATCGGGGTGCTCGACTTCTGGAAGGTCGCCATGCGGCCGGGGGCCCCCCAGACCTACGGCACCGTGGGCGGCACGCCGTTCTTCGGCCTGCCGGGGAACCCGACCTCGACGATGGTCGGCTTCGAGCTGTTCGTACGCCCCGCCATCCGCAAGATGCGCGGTTTCGGGGAGCTGGACCGCCCGCGCGTCTCGGCGCGCCTCGCCGAGGACGTGAAGAAGAAGTCAGACCGCCGCTACTTCCTGCGCGGCGTGATCTCGAGGGTGGCCGGGGTTGCTGATGCGGACGTCGACGCCCCAAGCGTCGCTCCGGCGTACGAGGCCCGGCTCTCAGGGCGGCAGTCGTCCGCGATGCTGACGGCCATGCACCGGGCGAACTGCCTGATATCGCTCCCGGAGGGCCTGTCCGAGGTGGCCGCCGGGACCATCGTCACCTGCATCCGACTCGATGAGGAAGAGGGAACACCGTGAGCAAAGGCGACAAGATGACCGACCCGCGTGTGACCGAGCAGGTCACCGATGCGATGAAGGCCGCCGTGCTCGCGAAGGCGGTCGACGGCAAGATCACGTGTCCGGTGCTGCGCAAGTTCGCAGACGACAACGGCGTGTCCTACAAGGTCGCCGGCGCGGCGGCCGACATGGCCGGTGTGCGCGTCGGCGGCTGCGAACTCGGCTGCTTCTAGGCCCACGAACACACGATGAAGGCGGCAGCATTGCCCGAACCGAAACAGATACCGGTCGTCTCCGTCGTCGGCAAGTCCGACTCAGGGAAGACGACGCTCGTCGAGGGGCTCATCCGCGAGCTTGTCGCTCGCGGATGGCGCGTGGCGAGCGTGAAGCACCACGTGCACGAGGTCGACGTCGACCAGCCGGGCAAGGACTCGTGGCGTCACGGCAAGGCCGGGGCGGTCACCACGATGATCTCGTCTCCCACGCAGTTCGTGTGCGTCCGGAAGGTGGACCGCGAGCGCACCCTTGAGGAACTGATCGAGGCCGCCGGCGACGCCGACATCCTGATCACCGAGGGGTTCCGGCGCGCCGGGGACGTCCGCATCGAGGTTGCCCGACGCGCACGGAGTGAGGAGCTCATCACCGGGCCCGGCGAGGCGTTCGCTATCGTCACCGACATGCCGGAACTCGTGCCCCCTGGAGTGCCGGTGTTCCCGCTGGACGCGCATACGTCGGTCGCCGAGATGATCGAGCGCTCCTTCCTGATGGACGGGGAGGAGTGAGCAGCGTGGGAACCGACTCCTTCGGTCGCAGGATCGACTACCTGCGCATCTCGGTCACCGACCGGTGCAATCTGCGCTGCATCTACTGCATGCCTCCCGAAGGCGTGCCGTGGCGCGACCCCGAAGACATCCTCACGTTCGAGGAGATCGAGACGTTCGCGGCCGCCGCGGTCGGGGAGGGCATCAGCAAGATCCGTCTCACCGGCGGCGAGCCTCTGGTACGTCTGGGGATCGTCGAGCACGTGCGGCGCCTGCGGGCCATCACCGGCATCGAAGCCATCGCGATCACCACCAACGGCGTGCTGCTGCCGAAGTACGCACGGCAACTCGTGGACGCCGGTCTGACCCGGGTCAATGTCTCGCTCGACTCACTGGACCCGAGCGTGTACTCCTCTGTCACGCGAGGGGGCAAGCTGTCCGATGCGCTCGCCGGCATCGACGCGGCCTTCGAGGCCGGTATGCGACCTGTGAAGGTGAACGTCGTGGTCGTCCGCTCGCTCGACCAGGACCTGCTCTCGTTCGCGGAGATGACGCGCTTGCGGCCGGTCCACGTCCGCTTCATCGAGTACATGCCGGTTGGCGGGGAAGGCGAGCCCGCACCGGGCGGCGCCTGCAGCTCCGACACCACCGCCGGTGCGTGGACGATCGAGGATCACGTGCCGAGCGACGAGATCGTCGCCCGCCTGACCGCCGAGGGATCGGCGGCAGGGTTCGGTGAGCTCGAGGCGGTGGCCCGCGGCGACGCGCCGGGCGGCTGGGGACCTGCGACGTACTACCGCTTTCCCGGCGCCGCCGGCACCATCGGAGTCATCTCGCCGCTGTCGCACCACTTCTGCGGCGAGTGCAACAGGCTGCGCCTGACCGCTGACGGCAAACTGCGAACCTGCCTGTTCTCCGACGACGAACTCGATGCGCGTGCGGTGTTGCGTGGCGGCACCGAAGCGGACCTGCACGCACTCGTCCGCGAGGCGCTCGCGAGCAAGCCGGAGTCCCACAACATGCGCGTCGGCACGCTGCGGCGCATGTCCCAGATAGGAGGCTGAGGCGCGGATGACCGAAGGACTCACGCACACTGACGAGCGCGGCCAAGCGCGGATGGTCGACGTCGCGGGCAAGGCGGAGACGCACCGGCGCGCGGTGGCCGTAGCGCTCGTGCGCATGCGGCCGGAGACGCTCGAGATGATCGCCGAGGGCCGGGCCCCAAAGGGTGACGTTTTCGCCGTCGCGCGCGTAGCAGGCATCATGGCCGCGAAGAAGACGAGCGACCTCGTGCCCCTGTGCCACCCGCTGTCGATCACCCACGCCTCGGTCGAACTCGAGCCGGTCGATAGCGGCGTGCGCGTGACGGCCGTCGTCGAGACCGATGGCAAGACCGGCGTGGAGATGGAAGCGCTCACCGCGGCCTCCGTGGCCGCGCTCACCCTGTACGATATGTGCAAGGCGGTCGACCGGGGGATGACCGTCGACGGGCTCGGCCTGCTCTCGAAAGAGGGCGGCAAGTCCGGCACCTGGACCCGTGAAGAGAGCAGTAACTCATGACCGAAGCAGCCATGTCCTCAGGCACCGTGGTGTCCGTGAACCTGAGCGAGCGAAAGACCGTGCGCAAGACTCCCGGAACACACGGCACGCTCGTGCTGGACCGCGGTTTCGAGGGCGACGCGCACGCCGGCGACTGGCATCGCCAGGTCTCCCTGCTCGCTCTTGAGTCGATCCAGTCGATGGTCGACAAGGGGCTGGACGTGGGCCCCGGCGACTTCGCCGAGAACATCACCACGTCCGGTATCGACCTGTTGGCGCTGCCTGTGGGCAGCGTCGTGCGAATAGGCGATGGCGTCCTTCTCGAGATCAGCCAGATCGGCAAGGTCTGCCACACGAAGTGCGCGATCTTCTACCAGGCGGGCGACTGCGTGATGCCGCGCGAGGGACTGTTCGCCGTGGTGCGGCAGGCAGGCGACGTAGAGACGGGCGACGCGGTCGAGGTCGTCTCCCTTGGCAACGGCACGTGCGACCGGACGCCAGCGGAAGCGATCGCCGAGTTCGAGGCGGAGAAAGCCGCAGAGGCCGCCGCGAAGGGCGAGGCCTGCGCGCCTGCGAGTGCCGCCACTCGTCTGGGGGAGTGAACACCGTCATGAGCGAGTTGCGCATCGGCGTCGTCACATCGTCGGACAGTTGCGCGGCCGGATCGCGCACCGACGGATCCGGTCCCGCACTCGTCGCACTGGCGGAGGCCCGCGGTTGGACGATAGCCGGATACCGGCTGTGCGCGGACGACGGGGACGCGCTGGCGGCTGCGATCGTCGAGCTGGCGGACGTGGAAGCCGCTGACGTCGTGCTCACGACCGGCGGCACCGGGTTCGGTCCCCGCGACGTGGCCCCGGAAGTGACGCTGCGGGTGTGCGACCGCATGGCGCCGGGTATCTCCGAGCACATCCGCGCTGAGAGCGCGAAGGTCACTCCCCGGGCGATGCTGTCGCGCGGGGCAGCGGGCCTGAGGGGCCGCACGCTCGTCATCAACCTTCCCGGTTCGCTGAAGGCCGCAACCGAGTCGTTCTCCTTCGTGGCCGACCAACTCGAGCATGCCGTTTCGATGATGGCCGGCGGCGGGCATGACTGACGCCCCGCGCGCTTGCGTCTACCTCGACCATGCCGCCACCTCGTGGCCGAAGCCGCCTGAAGTGATCGACGCGGTGGTCGCGGCGATGCGCGAGCAGGGGGCCAACCCGGGGCGGGGTGCGTATGCGATGGCGCTGGCGGCCTCACGGGTGGTCTTCGAGGCCCGACGCGTGTGCGCCGACCTTCTCGGCGTGCCCGACTCGCGCGACCTCTTCTTCACGTCCGGGTGCACCGAGGCGTGCAACCTCATGCTCAAAGGACTTCTGTCGCCCGGGGACCGCGTCGTGGTCTCTTCCATGGAACACAACGCGGTGTCCCGGCCGCTTCATGCGTTGCAGCAACTGGGGGTCCGCGTCGACGTCGTGAGCGCTGACGCCACGGGGACGATGGACGCCGCGGACGTCGAGCGGGCCGTCCGCCTTGCTCCCACGCGCGCCGTCGTCTGCCAGCACGCGAGCAACGTCACCGGCGCCATTCAGCCCATCGCCGACATCGCCGACATCGCCCACGAGAACGGCGCCCTGCTGCTCGTGGACGGGGCGCAGGGCGGGGGGCACCTCGACGTGGACCTCGCGACGCTTTCCGTCGATGCCTACGCGCTCTCGGGCCACAAGGGGATGCTCGGCCCGCAAGGCGTGGGCCTGCTCTACCTGCGCCCAGGCCTCGAGGCGCGCGAACTCACGCAGGGGGGCACCGGCGGTGGTTCGAGCGAAGATGACGCACAACCGGCCGGCCGCCCGGAACGTTACGAGGCGGGCACGCCGAACACTCCGGGGATCGCCGGTCTGGGGGCCGGGGGACGCCTGTTGGCCGCCAACGGTGCCGAGTGGCGCGCCGAGGAACAACGGGTGTTCCGCATCCTGAAGGCCGGCCTTCTCGAGCTGCCGGGAGTGCGCGTGTACGGGCCCGCGCTCGATGCACCGACAGTGCCGGTGACCTGCATCACGCACGATTCTCTCGAGCCCGACCGCATCGCGTTCCTCCTCGATCGCCAAGCGGGAGTCGCCGTGCGCAGCGGACTGCACTGCGCACCCTGGGCACACCGCACCATCGGCACGCTGGGGACCGGAGCTGTGCGCTTGAGCGTGGGGCACTCGACAACTGAGACCGACGTCCGGATCGCGCTGGCCGCCCTCGCGGAGGTGCTCGGGTGACCCGTCAGCCTCGCACCTTCGTTGTGTTCGCTTTCCCGTCCGTGCACGACACGCTGGCCGCCGAGGACGCACTCAAGCGGTCCGGCGTTCCCGCCACGACGATCCCCACCCCTCACGAACTGGGTGAGCTGTGCGGGATTGCCATCCGGGTGGAGCCCGGTCACGCGTCGGCGGCGGAGGAGGCGCTCGTGCGCGGCGGCGCGCCCGCGAGCGCACGCGCGGAGATCACCGACCTGTAGAAGCCGCTCGGCCTCACGTCCAGGACTCGGGAGGGCGCACCGCCGCCCGCATGAAGAGGCGGCGGAGCGCGTTGACGGATACGGCGTGCGCCCATATGCTTCGAGGTGGTCTCGGGTGGGCGCGGAGGTCCGTAGAAGCGCGTGGACCGGAGTCGACGCCCCGGCGCCTCGGTGAGGCGTACGATGTCGGCTCGGCACGAACTGCATACACGGTAAGGGTTCGCGCACACACAGGCCCGGCAGCCTGGCGCGACGGCAACGTTTCGATGGGGGTGTCAGCGATAGATCTCACCAGTATCAACGTCTGGCTCGATGTCGTGTTCTCGGCCTTGTACATCGTGATCCTGATCGTGCTCCCGATCCATTTCCTCGCGTCGATCCCTGTGGGTCGGTTCCGCAAGAAGTGGATCTTGAAGCAGTGGCCCGAGCACGACGAGCCGCACCCCCCGGCTCTGCCGAAGATCATCCACTTCCAGCACCTCGTGATGATGTTCGTCCTCGGCTTCACCGGCCTCGCGATCCGGTTCCCGTTCATCGACGGGGGCAGGACCACGCTGCGCTACATCCACTACGTGGCGATGATCGTCGTCACGCTCACGCTCG
>JAHEXP010000062.1 GCA_023252055.1 Coriobacteriia bacterium | reverse complement strand
GAACTCGAGCGTCTGAGCGCCGCCGCGGTCGAGCGCGGCATGGAGCAGGCAGTACTGCTTCGCGTGACGCCGGGCGTCAAGCCCGACACGCACGGCTACATCCAGACCGGCCAGGAGGACAGCAAGTTCGGCTTCGGCCTGAACCACGGACTGGCGATGGAGGGCGCGCGCCGCGCGTGTGCGCTTCCCGGGATCGACTTTGCCGGATTCCATGTGCACATCGGCAGCCAGATCTTCGCGCTCCAGAGCTACTCCAAGGCGATCGAGGTCATGGTGGAGTTCATGGAGGCGGTGCGCGTGGAGACCGGGCGCACGGTGCGTGACCTGGACGTTGGGGGCGGCATAGGGATCAAGTACGGCCTCGCGGACGAGCCTTCGACGATCGAGGAGTTCGGCAAGGTCGTCGTCGACGGTATCAAGGAGGAGTGCGAGCGGCAGGGGTTGCCCGTGCCGCGCATCCTCATAGAGCCGGGCCGGGCGGTAGTGGCCAACGCGGGCATCACGCTCTATAGCGTGGGCACGATCAAGGAGCTCCCGGGCATCCGTACCTATGTGGCCGTCGACGGCGGGATGACCGACAACATCCGGCCGGCGCTCTACGGGGCCCGTTACGAGTGCCTCATCGCCAACAAGGCGGACCAGCCGCGCACGGAGATCGTCACCGTCGCCGGCAAGCACTGTGAGACCGGCGACCTCATCGCCCGCGACGTCCCGATCCAGCCCGTCGTTTCCGGTGATGTCCTTGCGGTGGCGGCGACAGGCGCGTACTGCCAATCGATGTCGAGCAACTACAACAAGCAGGTGCGCCCCGGCGTCGTGTTCGTCGGCGAAGGCGAGGCCCGGGTCGTAGTGCGACGCGAAACGTACGACGACCTGCTCCGGTGCGACGTCGGGTAGGGCGCGCCGCAGCAAGTGCACGTGAAGCAGGGGCCGTCACCTGGTGGTGACGGCCCCTGCTGTTCGTTCGAGGTGCGGACGCGGGTCCGGGCTACTTGACGGTGATCGCCTTGGATGCGGAACCGGTGCCCTTCTTCACGCCGAAGACCTTGATCGACTTGCCCTTCGCGACCTTGAAGGTGCCGGTCGAGGCGGTCTTGTGGGCGATGTTCTTGCCGCCCGAGATGACGGCCCATGCCGCCTTGCCGGAGCCGCCCGTGACGGAGACCTTGTAGGTCACCGTCTTCGAGGTGCTCGAGGCCTTCGTCACCTTCAGGTGCACGGCGGCCTTGGCCGAGTGACAGTTCGAGCAGGCGCTGGACTTGCCGGGCGTCGCGGTCGCGGTCGTCGCGGTTGCGAGCAGGAGGCCGGCCAGGGCCATCGTTGCGATCGCGATCGAGAGGGTCTTCTTCATCGGGCGGTCTCCTTGGGTCGTGACGCGACGTTCACATCGTGGTGAGGGGCGAGGTCAGGGGCGGCACCGTTTCCAGTGCCGCCCCTGCGTAGCAGGCGGGGAGCTAGTCCTTGTTGCTCTTCTTCGAGTCAGAGGCGCTGTGCGAACGGACGCGCATGCTCATCTTCTCGGTGGTGTCGTTCACGATCAGGGTGCTGTTCAGCCGGACCGACTTGTAGGAAGCGGTGACCGTGTAGCTGCCGGCCGGGATGTTGCCGAAGACCACGGTGCCCTTGGAGTTGGCCTTCTTCGAGTACTTCTTGCCTGTCTCCTGGTTCACGAGCGTCACCGTTGCGTGGGAGAGAGCGTGACCCTTGGCGTCCATGACCTTGATGGTCACCTTGGCCATCGTGCTGGGAGCGGGAGCGGGCACGGGGGTCGGATCGGGGGTCGGAACCGGCACGGGGGTCGGGTCGGGAACCGGAACCGGCACGGGGGTGGGGTCAGGAACCGGAACCGGCACGGGGGTCGGGTCGGGAACCGGGACGGGCGTGGGGGTCGGGGTGGGGGTCGGAACCGGCACGGGGGTCGGGTCGGGAACCGGAACCGGCGTGGGGGTCGGGGTGGGCGTGGGGACCGGCACCGGCACGGGGGCCGGGGCTACGGGGGAGACGCTCGCCGAACCGAGGCCGTCGGAGGTCGTCGGGCCCTGCACCGCATAGAACGTGTAGGTCTTGCCGACCGGCAGCGAGACGGAACCGCTGGCGCCGGTGATCTGCGCGACCTTGCTGCCGCTGAAGACGGCGATGTAGTCGGCGCCCGGAGCGCTCACGCTGTAGGAGGCGTTCGTGCCGTCGTTCGAGGTCTGGGTGGCCGTGACGGTGATCTTGGCTCCGCTGTGGCAGCCCGAGCAGGCCGACGTCTTCGTCGGGAAGGCGTACGCGGTCGTGGCGAGCGCCGACATCAGACCGGCCGCCGCCACTGCGACAACTGCGAGCATCAGTCGTTTCTTCACGGTTCCTCCAAGTGGATCGTCTCCGGCCCCCTCGGGGACCGCGTCTGTGACGCTGAAACAATCTTCGGCTCTAAGGGTGATGGGTTCGTGAGAGGCGGATGAGGGCTCTCTTAGGTTCCGGCGATGTCCAGAGCGCTGGGATGAGGGCGCGGCAGGCCCCGAGACACTCGCGTCGGGCGCCGCGGGGGGCGCTGGTTCGGGTATACTCAGCCTCGCGCCGGCGCTCGCCGCCGCGCCCCCCGCACCAATCCCCAGATCCGCAGCCGCAGCCTCGCCAGCGGTGCACCGAAGGGACGGCATACCTACATGGCCAGCATCGGCGTGGGCCTCATCGGCCTTGGAACGGTCGGATCCGGTGTGGTGGAGATCCTCCGCCGGCACGGCGAGGACTTCTCGCGGCGCGCAGGCGTGCAGATCGAGCTGGTCCGGTTCGCCGACCGCGACATCGCGCGCGCGACCGCTCTCGGCCTCGATGAGACGGCCTTCACCACCGACGCCGCCGAGCTCATCGCCGACCCGCGTGTCGACGTCGTCATCGAGCTCATCGGCGGGACCGGAGCGGCGAAGCAGATCGTTCTCGACGCGCTGCGCGCCGGCAAGTCGGTCGTCACGGCGAACAAGGCGCTCATGGCCAGCAGCGGCCAGGAGGTCATGGACGCGGCCGCAGCTGCCGGCGTCGACATCATGTTCGAGGCGTCCGTCGGCGGCGGCATTCCCATCATCGGCCCGCTCAAGCACTCGCTCGTGAGCAACGAGATCACGTCTGTCGCCGGCATCGTGAACGGGACCACCAACTACATGCTCACGCGCATGGCGGACGACGGACTCGACTACGGGACCGCGCTTGCAGAAGCGCAGGCGAAGGGCTTCGCTGAAGCGGACCCCACCGCCGACGTCGACGGCCTCGATGCCGCCGCGAAGATAGCGATCCTCGCGTCGATCGCCTTCAACTCGCGTGTGACGGTCGACCGGGTTCCGGTCGAGGGCATCAGGCACATCACGCCCGCGGACATCGCCTATGCGCGTGAGATGGGATACGCGATCAAGCTCATGGCGATCGCGCGCAGGAGCACGGGCGGCATCGACGTCCGCGTGCACCCCGCGATGATCCCCGGCACACACCCGCTCGCGAGCGTGAGCGGCGTCTACAACGCCATCTACGTCACCGGCGATGCCGTCGGCGAGACGATGTTCTTCGGCGAGGGGGCCGGCTCACTGCCCGCCGCCTCCGCCGTCGTCGGCGACCTCATCGAGGTCGCCCGCCACCTGCGTTCCAACTGCTTGAACCTCGTGGGCTGCACCTGCAACGAGCAGCTGCCCGTGCGCGACATCGCCGACCTCGAGGCGCGGTACTTCATCCGGTTCGCCGTCGCCGACAAGCCGGGTGTGCTGGCCGCCGTGGCATCGCGGTTCGGTGACCATGGGGTGTCGATCGCGTCCGTGATCCAGAAGAAGGTGCGCGAGTCCGGCGACGCTGAGATCGTCTATGTCACGCACGACGCCTCCGAGCGAGCGGTGCGCGCGGCCCTGGACGAGATATCGAAGCTCGACGTCGTGACCGAGGTCGCCGCAGTCATCCGCGTCGAAGACCTCTAAGGGACCGCAAGTGGAATCCTCCGCCGTCACCGTCCGCGTCCCCGCATCGACCGCCAATCTCGGGTCGGGCTACGATTCCTTCGGTCTCGCTCTCGCCCTCCACAACACCGTGCGGGCGGCGATCGCTGCTCCCGGGGTGTGGGAGGTGGCCGCGGCGGGCGAGGGAGCGTCACATGTACGTGACGGCGCACACAACCTCGTCGCCGTGGCGATGGCGCGCCTGTTCGCGGAGGCCGGGATCGAGGCGGGTGCGGTCATCGCGTGCGATAACGGCATCCCGTTCGGACGCGGCCTCGGCTCGAGTTCGGCCGCGATCGTCGGTGGGCTCATGGCCGCAAACGAGCTCGCGGACAGGCCGCTGCATCCCGAGGCGCTCTTCCGGCTCGCCGCCGAGATCGAGGGGCACCCCGACAACGTCGCAGCGGCGCTCTTCGGCGGGTTCACCGTGTGCTGGTCCGAGAGCGGCACGCCGCGCGCAGCCCACGTCGACCCTCCCGGTGGCATCGCCGCGGTGGTCGTTGTGAGCGACGAGCCGCTGTCCACGAGACGCGCGCGTGCGCTCCTGCCGACGGACGTCCCGCACGTGGACGCGGCATTCGATGCGGGGCGGGCGGGTCTGCTCGCGATCGGAATCGCGCTGGGCCGCCGGGACCTGATCGGACCGGGCATGAACGACCGGCTGCACGAGCAGTACCGCGCGGTGGCGGTCACCGACCTCGCGGACGTGCGCGCCGCCCTGCTGGCAGCAGGCGCCGACGGTGCCGCTCTCTCCGGTGCGGGGCCCAGCGTCATCGGGCTCGTTGCGGGCGAGGACGACGCCGACGCGCATGCCCGGGCGGAACTCGTCGCCGAGCGCGCCGCGGTCCTGCTCGAAGGCAGGCCGGGCCGACGGGCGCCCGAAGTCATCGCGCTCGACCGCCGGGGCGCGGTCGTCCTCAGCTAGCCGCCGCACGCCCTCGAAACCCGGGGTGTCGGGGATGCCAGGAAGAGGTGCCACGAACATGAGCGGAGCCAAACCGGTCGTCATCGCGCAGGTCTCGGACCTGCACTGCGGCTCCATCTACTACCGTCCCGAGCTCGGGCGCCTCGTCGTCGACGAGGTCAACGCCCTCGCCCCGGACATCGTGATCGCCACGGGAGACCTGACGGACATGGGCTTCCACGATGACTATCTGACCGCGCGCGCCCTGCTGGACGGGATCGAGTGCGAGCGGATGCTCGTCCTTCCCGGGAACCACGACGCCCGCAACGTCGGCGAGGTCCATTTCGAGTCGCTCTTCGGCCCGCGTGAGGCCGAGCTTGAGCTGCGCGGAGTGCACGTGCTCGGCATCGACTCGTCCGAGCCCGACCTGGACAGCGGTCGCGTGGGGCGCGACGGCTACCGCAGGATGGAAGAGCGCTTCAGCGAGCCCTCTGAGTTCAAGATCGTGGCGCTGCACCACCACCTGCTCCCCGTGCCCGGTACCGGCCGCGAACGCAACATCGTCGCGGACGCGGGCGACCTGCTGCGCGTGCTGACCGGCAACGGCGTGGATCTCGTGCTGTGCGGGCACAAGCACGTGCCCAACGTGTGGCGCATGGAGGACCTCTTCATCGTGAACGCGGGTACCGCGACCTCGGTCCGGCTCCGCGGGCGCGAGCGCCCCTGCTACAACGTGCTCGAGGTCTTCCCCGACCGGGTACGGGTCATCCGCTGCTACACCGGGGCCGAGCGCGAGGTCGTCGCGGACTTCCGCAAGGCGCACCAGCACGTGTGCCGCTGGCGTCCCGCGATCGATCTCGCGACCGGAGCGGCCTCGTGAGCCGCATCATCGCCATCATCGACGGCGAGCACTACCCGCCGGTCGTGCGTGAGGCGCTCGCGGAGTTGGCCGCGTCGCACGAGGTGGTCGCGGCGCTGTTCGTCGGCGGCAGCGAGAAGGTCGACGCGGCGGACCCCGCGGAATACGGCGTGCCCCTCATGCGAGGGGCAGATTCATCCGCGGTCCTGCGCGACGCGGTCGCCACGTACGCTCCGGAGGCCGCGATCGATCTTTCTGATGAGCCGGTCCTCTCGAGCGCCCGGAGGTTCCGCCTCGCGAGCGTCGCCCTGGAGCTCGGGCTCTCCTACATAGGGGCCGACTTCCAGTTCGACCCGCCGCTCGTGGAGGCCGAGACGGCCACGCCCACGCTGGCCGTGATCGGCACCGGCAAGCGGGTGGGGAAGACCTCGGTCTCCGCTCACCTCGCGCGGCTGCTGCAGACCGGCGGCGCTCGTCCTGTCGTGCTGGCCATGGGCCGCGGCGGCCCCGCCGAGCCTGAACTGCTCCGCGGCGACGAGATCGCCCTCACCACCTCCGATCTGCTCGCCTTCGCACGCCAGGGGCGGCACGCGTCGTCGGACAACTACGAGGACGCCGTGATGGCCCGCGTCCCCACCGTGGGGTGCCGCCGGTGCGGAGGGGGGATGGCCGGCTCGGTCTTCTACAGCAACGTGGCCGATGGCGCGCGCCTGGCTGACGAGCTCGGCCTCGGCCTGATGATCCTCGAAGGCTCGGGCGCGGCGATGCCCCCGGTGCTCGCGGACGCCACCGTGCTCGTCGTCGGTGCGGCGCAGGGACTCGGCGCGCTCACGGACTACTTCGGGCCGCTGCGGCTCGCGCGCGCGGACGCTGTCGTGATAGCCGGCGCGGAGCCCGCTCTCGTGGATCCGGCGGTCGTGGACGCGCTCGTCGCCCACGCCCGCGCCGAGCGCCCGGAGGCGCGCGTCAGTGCCGTCACGTTCAGGCCGCGCCCCTTGGAGCCGGTCGCCGGGCTGCGCGCGTTCCTCGCGACCACGGCACCGGCCGCGCTGCTCCCTCTCCTGTGCGCGCATCTGGAGGCGGAGCATGGCTGCACCATCGTCGCGGCGAGCGCCAACCTCTCCGACCGTGCCCGACTACGCGACGACATCGCGGCGGCCGCCGGCACGTTCGACGTCCTGCTGACCGAGCTGAAGGCGGCGGCGATCGATGTGGTGGCCGCGGCCGGCGAGGTGGCCGGTGTCCCGACGGTGCTGCTCGACAATGTGCCCGTGACCGTTGCGGGCGACGATCTCGACGAAGGAGCGCTCGCGCTCGCGGCATTGGCGCGGACTCGCGCCGCGATGAGGGGGAGCGATGGCAACTGACGATGCGGCCCGCCGCCCGATCCTGATCTCGGAGGCCCGGCACGGCCTCCCGTTCAGCAAGGGCCTGCTCGCCCAGTCGTATATGGCGACCGGCATGGTACCCAGTCGCGCCTACGCGGTGGCCGCCGAGGTCGAAAAGGCGATCCGCGCGCTCGGCCAGGACCACGTGTCCACCGACACGCTGAACAGCTTGGCGGTCTCCACACTCCGAGAAACGGCCGGCGACGCGTTCGCCGATCGCTACGTCCGCCTCGCGGAGGTCGCACGCAGCGACCGGCCGCTCATCGTTCTCATCGGCGGCACCACCGGGGTCGGCAAGTCCACGATCGCGACGGAGGTCGCGCACCGGCTCGGTATCACCCGGATCGTGTCGACCGATTCCATCCGACAGGTGATGCGTGGTATCTTCTCCAAAGACCTCATGCCCGCGATCTACGAATCGTCGTTCAACGCGTGGAGAGGCCTGCGGGTCCCGGTTCCTGCGGGAGCCGACCCGGTCATCGTGGGGTTCCGCGAGCAGACCGCCGTCGTCACGACGGGGATCAAGTCCCTCATCCAGCGCGCCGTGCTCGAACGCGTGAGCATGGTGATCGAGGGGATCCACCTCGTCCCCGGCTACATCGACGCGATCGAGTTCGAGCATGCGTCGGTCGTCCAGCTGATCGTGGCCGTGGACGACGAGGAATCCCACCGCAGCCACTTCTACATCCGCGAGGTGCAGACCGAAGGCAACAGGTCCGTGGAGAAGTACCGGGCGAACTTCGACAACATCCGGCTGCTCGGACACTACATAGAAGACCTC
>JAHEXP010000019.1 GCA_023252055.1 Coriobacteriia bacterium | reverse complement strand
AGAGGTTCTAGTCTAGGCGGCGCCGGTTCCGTACCGGCGCGACCAGATGGACAACAGGATACCGACACCTGCAAGGTTCGTGACCATGAACGACGATCCGTAACTCATGAACGGGAGCGGGATGCCCGTGATCGGCATGATCCCGATCGTCATCCCCACGTTCTCGAGTATCTGGAACAGCCACATCGCAATGAGTCCGGCGGCCACCAGCGCCCCGAACAGATCGCGGCTCGATGCCGAGATCGACAGCGCTGCCGCCAGCAGGGCGAGGTACAGGCCGAGCAGCACGATGGCGCCGACGAAGCCGAACTGTTCCCCCAGCACCGAGAAGATGAAGTCCGTGTGGCGTTCAGGGATGAAGTTGAGCCGGCTCTGGCTGCCGGCCTTGAGCCCGGTGCCGGTGACGCCGCCGCTCCCGATAGCGATCTTGGACTGCGCGAGGTTGTAGCCCGCGCCTTGGGGATCGCGCGACGGGTCGACGAACACCATCAGGCGGTCCTTCTGGTACTTCTGCAGGATCGGCGTTGTGAGACCGACGATCGCCACGACCACGATCAGCGCCGCGGCCACTCCGAACCAGCGCCCCTTGAGGCCGCCCACGAGCAGCATCCCCATCGCGATCATGATGAACACGAGCCCGGTACCGAGGTCCGGCTGCAGCAGGATGAGTCCGAACGGGAGGGCCACGTAGCCGGCCACCTTGAACACGTCGGCGCGCTTCTCGATCTTGCCCGCATATTCCGCCACGACCGCTGCCAACACGACGATGAAGAGCAGCTTCGCCGGCTCAGAGGGCTGGAAGAGGCGGATCCCGGCCACCTGGAGCCATGACGTCGCACCGCTCGCGGTGCCGCCGAGCCCAGGGATCCGCGGCGAGATGATCAGGAACGAGAGCAGGATCATGAGCGGCCCGGTCCAGGCCTTGTACTGCTGGTAGTCGATCAGCCACGCGCCCACGAGAAAGATGAACCCGACACCGATACCCATGAGCTGTCGCTGCACGAGTGCGGCGTGCCCGGTCATCGTGAGCGTGGCCGACCAGACCATGAGACTGCCATAGCCCAGCAGCGCCACCACGGCCAGAGCCAGCCCCACGTGGAGGCGGTCGGAGGCGAGCTTGAGGAGCGGGCGCCGCATGCAGCTACCTCGAGACGTCGGTCGCGTGGACGGTCGTGTAATGCACCTTGAAGAGCTTGCTCATGATCTGCCGTGCAGCGGGCGCGGCTACCGACCCGCCGTGGCCGCCTTGCTCGATGACCACGGAGATCGCGTAGCGCGGGTTGTTGGCGGGCGCGTAGCAGGCGAACAGAGCCGAGTCGTCCTTGCCGTTGACTTGGGCCGTGCCCGTCTTGCCGGCGACGCTGATGGGGAACCCGTAGAAGGCCGCACGGCTCGTGCCGGTCGTGGTGACGCCGACGAGTGCCGACCGGATGGCGGCGAGCGCCGAGGCCGAGACGACCGTGGTCGAGTCGGTCGAAACGCTCGCCTCGACGGACGGCTTGCCGTCGATACCGAGCACCGCATCCAGAAGGTGCGGCCGGACCACATGGCCGCCGTTGCCGAGCGTCGCGTAGGCACTCGCAAGCTGCAGCGGGGTGAGCAGCAGGTCGCCTTGCCCGATGGACATGTTGACCGTGTCGCCGGGGAGCCACTGCTGGTACTCCGGATAGTTCTTGTTGAACGCCTTCTTCCAAGCGGCGTCCGGCACCCTGCCCGAGACCTCGCCGGGCAGGTCGACGCCGGTGCGCGACCCGAGACCGATCGAACGCTCGAACGCCTGGAGCTTCTCGCCCGGGGCCTCGGAGAAGAGCTTGCCGACGTTGTAGAAGTAGACGTCGCAGGAGTTCGCGATCGCGTTGTGGAGATTCTCGTTGCCGTGACCGCTGTGCAACCAACACCACTTGCCCCACTGCTTGCCGAAGCCTTCCCAGCGACCGGTGCAGTTGAACGTGGTCGAGCTCGAGATCAGCTTCGCCTTGAGGCCCGCGAGACCGACGATCGGCTTGATCGTCGACGCAGGCGCGTAGGCGGCCATGATCGCGCGGTTGTTGAGCGGGTACTCCGACGACTTGTCGTTGAGCTGCTTCCAGTCGGCGGCCGAGACTCCCCCGAGGAACATCGTTGGGTCGTATGTCGGCACACTTGCCATCGCAACAACCGCGCCGGTCCTGATGTCGAGCACCACCGCGGCTCCCGCGTGGGCCTTCGTGAACCCCTGACGGTGCGCCTCTGCGAGCGCATCGGCCAGCGCCTTCTCCGCCACCGCCTGTATGTCGCGGTTGATCGTCAGGCGGACGTCGGCGCCGGCACGGGGAGCGCCCTCGGCGAGCACCGTGCGCACTCGGCCCTGGTTGTCGACCTCGAAGCGCCGGAACCCCTTCACGCCCTGCAGCGCCTTGTCGAACGACGCCTCGACACCGGTCTTTCCAACGACATCGCCGGCCGCCGCATCCGCCAGCGGAGTCGATGCAAGCTGGTTCTCGGAGATCTCGCCGGTGTACCCGAGCACGTGCGCCGCAAGTGAGCCGTTCGGGTACTCGCGGACCGCCGCTTCCTCGACACTCACGCCCGGGAAGTCAGCTGCGTGCTCCACCAGATATGAGGCGGTCGCGAGCGGCACGTCCGTCCGCAGCGTCCTCGGTGCCAGGCGCTCCTGTTTGTAGGAGGCGAGCTTCTTCTGTATGTCGGCCACCGGTACGTCGATGGCAGCGGAGAGGCGCGCGACGAGCGTCGTGTCCTGCGAGATGCTCGAGGGCGCGGTGACGTTCATCACCGGACGGTTCGTGACGAGCGGGCGGCCCTTCACGTCGAGGATGCGACCCCGCGCGGCAGGAAGAGAGACCTGACGGGTGCGGTTGTCCTCGGCAGCAGCCGCGTACTGCGTGCCCGCCAGCACTTGCATGCTCCACAGGCGCACCGTCAGCGCGCCGAGAACGATCAGCACGACGAGGCCGAGAACGGCGAAGCGGCCTTTGAGTTGTTCGCGGAACGTGGTCATGACTTCAGGGTCCTCGCGCAGCGTCGGGCCACGTTCACGCCAGTCGGCGGAACGACTTCATAGCCCGCTCCGTGCGCAAGAGTCGGGCCAACCAGGGGAACGCAAGGACTGCGAGCGCTGTTTGGTACAGCGCGCTCGGCAGCATGATCGTCACGATCGAACGCCAGAACGGCACGCTGGTACCGAGCACCGATAGCACGATCCCGTACGCGAACTCCGCAGCCAGGCTCGCCACAGCCGCGACAGTGACGGGCAGCAGCCATCCTTCGGCGAAGAGGTTTGCAGACAGCATGCCGGCCGTGTACCCCGCGACAGAGAGAACGAGGCCGTAGGGCCCGACGACGCCGGTGCCGAGCAAGTCGAACACGAGCCCGCCGACGAGTCCGGTCACGCCACCGGCGACCGGGCCCTGCGTCAGCGCAACGATGACCACCACGAGGAATATGAAGTTCGGCACGACGCCGAACACGGCGAGGTGCGGAGCGAGCGCGACTTGGAGCACGATGCCCGCGAGAAGTGCGCCCGCTGCCGGGAGGGAACGGTTCATTCGCCGCCTCCGACCTGCGAGCTGGCGCCGGATACGGCTTTCAGGACGAGCACCTCTTCGATGCGTCCGATGTCGACCCGGGAGTTGACCGAGATCACCGGGAACAGGTCGCTCTGGAGCGACGTCACACTCGTGACCTCTCCGACGACGATACCCTTGGGATACACACCGCCGAGGCCGGACGTCAGCAAGACGTCACCCACGACCGGAGCGGTCTTCTTGTCCACGAACTGCAGCTCGAGCGGCCCGTCGAGCGTGCCGCGTATGATCCCGTTGACGCGGGTTCGCTGGACGAGCACGGCGACACCGCTGGAGGAGTCGGTGATCAGCCGGACCTGGGCACTCCATGGCGCGACTTCGACGACCTGCCCGACGAGCCCTCCTGCGGCGATGACCGCATCGCCTCTCACGACGCCTGACGAACTCCCGCGGTCGATCATGATCGTGCGCTGCCGCGAATCGGTGGGCCGTTCGATGACGCGGGCGCCGACCGTGGGAAGGTCCTGCGCCTTGGCGAAGTCGACGAGTTGCTGGATGCGATCGTTTTCCAGCTTCGCTTCTTCGAGGGCCGCGAGACGCTGCTTGAGCTCGACGTTCTGCGCCTGCAGCGCCGTGTAGTCGGAGCGGTTCACACCCGTGCTGCTCATCCAGTTCCCGACGGCGCGGAACGGCGTCGTGACCCAGGTGCCGGCCACAGCGAAAGGCTCGCTGACGGCGATCACGCCGCGGCGCAAGCCGTGCAGGAACCCTCCGGAGTCCTCGCGGTACCACAGAGTCGTGACGATGAGGGCCGCGACGATGAGGGCCACCAGCACGAGCGGGCGGCCCGCGCCGCGGCGGGTGTCGATCTCAAGACGCTTCACAGGTGTTTCTGCACTCCCTCTTCCGTCTTCGTCAGCGCGAGACGGTGAGGACCTTCTTCAGGACGTCGATCTCCTCGAGGGCCATGGCCGACCCGAGGACGACGTTGATGAGAGCGTTCTCTGACACATGCACCGGGATCCCGGTCTCGGACTTCAACCGTTCGTCGAGTCCCTTGAGCAGCGCGCCACCTCCGGTGAGCACGATGCCGAACTCCATGACGTCTCCCGCGAGCTCAGGCGGCGTCTCTTCGAGCGTGGCCTTCACGGCCTGGACGATCGCGTTCGTCGGGTCCTCGACCGCCGTGCGGATCTCCTCGCTGGAGATCGTCAGCGTGCGGGGAAGGCCCGTCTGCAGGTCACGCCCACGGATCTCGACGTCGAGCTCCTCGGCGAGCGGGAACGCGCTGCCGATCTCGAACTTGATCTCTTCAGCGGTGCGCTCGCCGATGAGCACGTTGTACTCGCGCTTCACGTGCGCGACGATCGCCTCATCGAACTCGTCACCGCCGATGCGGATGGACTGAGCAACCACTATGCCGCCGAGCGAGATGACCGCGACTTCGGTGGTGCCACCGCCGATGTCGACGACCATGTTGCCGGTCGGCTCCTGGATCGGCAGGCCCGCACCGATCGCGGCGGCCATCGGCTCTTCGATGAGGAACGCCTGGCGGGCGCCGGCTTGCATCGTCGCTTCGAAGACCGCGCGCTTCTCCACCTCGGTGACGCCCGAAGGAACGCAAACGACCACGCGCGGCTTCGGCTGCCAGGGGAACCGCTTCACGCGGGTCTTGTTGATGAAGTAGCGCAGCATCGACTCCGTGACCTCGAAGTCGGCGATGACGCCGTCCTTGAGCGGCCGGATGGCGACGATGGAACCCGGGGTGCGGCCGAGCATACGCTTGGCCTCGATACCCACGGCGAGCACCCGCTTCGAGTCCTTCTCGACAGCGACGACCGACGGCTCGATGAGCACGATGCCGCGGCCGCGAACCGACACGAGGGTGTTGGCGGTACCGAGGTCGACAGCCATGTCGGAACCCCAGGAGTTGAAGAACATGTCGATGAGCGACACGGCGTATGTCCTTTCGCGGGCGGGAGCCAAAGCCCGTGGCGATGCTGCGATGACGGTGTCACCGGGCGATTCCCGAGCGTGCGGAAACAGCCGGAAAGGCCCGGTCGAACTTCGCGTCAGTCTAGCACAGGGAGCCCAAAACCCCTGTTCGCAAGCGAGAACGACACACGTTCGTCACAGGACGCCCATCTGCCGTAGTGAGGCATGGGCGCCACCGTCCCCTATCACCACGTGGTCGAGCACCTCGATCCCCAGGACCTCGCCTGCCCGTGCGAGCCGCCGCGTGAGCTGGAGGTCGGCGCCGGAAGGCGTGGGGTCACCGCTCGGATGGTTGTGCACGATGACAACGGAGGCGGCCGACAGGCGGACCGCTTCCTTGAACAGCTCGCGTGGATGAACGATCGAGCTGTTGAGGGAGCCCACCGAGACTTCGACCATCCGCAGCAAGCGGTTCTTGGTCGACAGGGCCAGCGCCCAGAAATGCTCCCGGTCGAGTCCGCGCAACTGCGTCGCGCACAGCGCGACCACATCCTCGGGAGTCGTGACGACCGGGCGGTCGCTCGCCGGCCATGCGCTCGCCCGTCGCGCGAGTTCGAGGGAACCGAGGAACCGTGCGGCGCCCGCCGGGCCAACCCCGGTGAATGCGGTCAGTTCCTCCGCGCCGATCCTCCAGAGGGCCTCGGAGCACGGGAACGCATCCATGAGCGCGTAGCCGACCTGCGGACGCCCCTCGCAGACCAGCAAGCCGACGAGCTCCGCGTCCGATACGGCGTCTCCGCGCCCCGCGAGCAGAGCCTCCCTGCACGATCCGTCACCAGAGCCGAGTCTGGGAGGCACGTCTCCACACCACCTCATGCCGACGTTACAGGCCAGGGGACGGTGCCAGGGAGAAGGTCGAACTCGTGCCGGGATCCACGTTCAGTCGGACGCCCCGCGGCCGGGCGCTGTCGTGCGCATGACCTCGGCCACAGCCACGGCGGTGTCGAGACCGCCGGTCACGCACGCGGTAACCGGCACACTGCGAGACGCGATGCGGGAGGCGGCATCGAAGCAGGACTCGCTCCCGCACGCCCCGCAGTTGGCGCCGGGCAGGGCCCCCAGCACGGCAGCGGCACGCACGCCCGGATCGCGCGGCAGACGCGGGCGAGGCCGCATCAGCGGCACACCGACGACCACGGCGACCGCGCATACGGCGGCGGCGATGAGCGAGAACTGGAACACGTCAGACGACCCCCGAATTGCTGAACAGCGGTCTGGGCATGGTGCGCCCAGCCATTCTAGACCCTCGGCGGAGGCGAGGCCGCCCCGTCCGGACCCACCCTACGCCGCCCTACCCTGCCGCGATCCGCCCACTTCCTGTCCGCGTCCCGACCCTCGCGTGTCGTCAGTCGCCCCTCGTGGCATCGTGCCGCTCCCAGCGCACGCGAGGGGCGCCCCGGCTTCGCGCGGGACGCCCCGTGTTCGACGCATCGAGCCACACGCCGTCTAGTGCACGGAGCAGCTCAGGCAGGGGTCGTAGGACCGGACGAGCTCCTCGATGAGCACGGCGAACTCGGGCTCATCGCGGTCCGCCACCGTTGGTGCGAACGCCCGCATGTCCGCCTCGATGTTGGCGAGGTTCTGGGCGGTCGGCGTGATGACGTCGCCGTGGAGCACGACGCCGTCGGCGCCGATCTCGTACGAGTGGTAGAGCGTGCCGCGTGGCGCCTCGGTCGCGGAGCCGCCGACGCCCGCGCGCACCGCAACCGGCTCCGGAGCCGAACTGCCACCCATCTCGAGCAACTTCTCAACGTAGCCGGCGCACCGGGCCGAGGCGTCAGCAAGTTCCACCGCCTGCAGCACGTTCATGTGGAACGGGTTGCGCGTGACGAGCGTCACGCCGGACTTCGCGAGCGCAGCGCGGCCGGTTTCGTTGAGCATGTGGGCGTTGATGTTCGCGCGCGCGACCGACCCTACGAGCAGCGGACGACCGCCCACGGTCGAGTGCTTCGCGTTGCTGTGCCCCACGACCGTCTCGTCCAGGAACGAGCGGTACTCGGACGCGGGCCGTCTCCAGCCCGCATCGAGCGCCTTCGTGTCCCCATCGTAGATCGCATAGTCGTCGTCCGCGGTGAGGGCGAGCATCTCGCCTGAGGTCTGGAAGTCGGGGACCTGGAACGAGGCGAAGAGCTCGACGGTGGCCATGGCGTCTTCGACGACGCCGAGCAACAGGTCGCGGTATGACGCGAGAACCTCACGGGGCGGCTCGCTCGTGAAACCGCCCACGACGGCGCTCACCGGATGCACCTGGCGTCCGCCCACGGCGGTCGTCAGGTCGTTACCGAGCTTCTTGAGTCGAAGGGCGCGCTCGACGACCTCAGGCATCGTCTCCGCGAGCGGGAACACGCTCGGCAGGCCGACGTAGTCCGGCGCGGCGAGGATATACAGATGCGTCGCGTGATTCTGCAGGTACGAGCCGTACACAAGCAGCTTCCGCAGCATGACGGTGCGCTCGCTGACCTCCACGCCGAGCGCCGCCTCGATCGCCTTGATGGAGGTGACCACGTGGTTCGGCGAACAGATCCCGCAGATGCGCGAGGTGATCAGCGGGGCCTCGTCGTAGCGCCGGCCGACGACCATCGACTCGAAGAACCGGGCGGGCTCGACGACGTCCATGCGGACCTCGCGCACCTCGCCGCTCTCGACGTTGACGGTGATGTTGCCGTGACCTTCGATGCGAGCGACATGCTCGACGGTGAGTCGCGCCATATCAGCCACGCACCTCCTTCGCGGTGTTGTAGATGCGCAGGGCATCGTCCAGGGCGCCTTCCGGCCTGCCGGAGGCGATCGAGATCGCGCGTGCCGCCACCAGATTCGCATCCGGCGCGATGCCGCGGCACCCGGTGCACGGGCGGTTCAGCGACGGGCAGCGCGCGCCGCACCCGGCCCGCGTCACGAGCCCGAGGCACAGCTCGCCGCGGTCGAAGAAGCACACCGTCTCGTTGATCTTGCACGAGGCGCACATCGTGAGGTCCGGGACGCGGTTCTTGAGGCCCAGCAGGACGCGCGAGAGCACCCGCAGGAACTCGGGCGGGTCGATCGGGCACCCCGGCACGTGGTAGTCGACGGCGATCACGCTGTCGAGGGGCATCGGCGCGCGCCTTCCGGCGGCCACCCTGGGGCCGTCGCCGTCGCCGTACACGACGCCATAGCGCTCGTCGAGGTCCAGCAGGTTCGCAAGGCCGGGGATGCCGCCGGTGTTGGCGCACGCCCCTATCGCGATCACGACGCCCGCGGTGGCGCGCACGGACTCGAGCAACGCCACGTGCTCATCGGTCGTGACCGCGCCCTCGACGATCGCAACGTCGTAGGCGTCGGGCATGTGCCCGCTGCTGGCGAGCTGCCAGTAGGACAGGTCGATGAGCCCCAGGACGTCGAGGATCTCGTCGGTCATGTTGCTGAGCTGGACCTGGCAGCCGAAGTCGGAGGCCAGGGACAGGACCACTACGCGAGGCGCCATGTCAGATCGCCTCCTGAAGGTTCATGGCTTCCCAGAAGTTGAACACCGGGCCGTCGATGCACGCGTACTGGTGCCCCACGCCGCAGTGCCCGCACTTGCCGATGCCGCACTTCATGCGGCGCTCGAAGCTCACGTAGATGCGGTCGACGTCCATCGCCTTCTTGCGCATCTCGGCGATCACGTACTTGTACATGACCGGCGGGCCGCAGATCGCGCCGTACGTGGACGCCGGGTCGACGTCGATCTGGTCGAAGAGCTTCGTGACGAGTCCGGTCTCGCCCGTCCAGGTCTCGTCCGGCTTGTCGACAGTCAGGATGAGGTCGAAGTCGTCGCGGTGCTGCCACATGTCGAACTGCTGACGGAAGAGGATCTCCGACGGCGTCCGCGACCCGTAGAGGATCGTGACCTTGCCGAAGTCGTGACGGTCGTCGTGGATGTGGTTGATGAGCGACTTCAGCGGCGCGATCCCGAGTCCGCCGGCGACAAGAAGGATGTCGTGGCCCTTCATCTCGGCGAACGGGAACCCGCGGCCGAACGGACCTCGCAGACCGACGATGTCGCCGCACTGCTTGCGGTGCAGCGCGCCGGTCACATCGCCGGAATTGCGCACGCACAACTCGATGAAGCCCTGCTTGCTCGGAGCCGATGAGATCGATATCGGTGCTTCGCCCACACCGAAGATCGACAGCTCCACGAACTGCCCGGACTCGAAGGAGAACGCTTCCCGCGCCTCGTCGTCGATGAGACGCAACTCGAAGAGCTTCTCCATCGGCGTGAGGTCGATGATCGATGTGATGCGCGCCGGGTGCGGACGGTACGGGTTGACCGCCGTGGCCAGGCCCTGCTTCTGGACGCTCACCGGTCCACCACCCCCGTCTGCAGCGCGCGCACGACGCGCGGCGGGTCGATGTGTGCCTTGCAGGCTCGGGTGCACCGGCCGCAGCCGACGCACAGCACGCGCTCGAAGCGCGACAGGTAACCCCACTGCTTGTGGTAGTAGCGGTAGCGCACGCGCGCCGCGCGCACTTCGCGGAAGTTGCCGTGAGCCACCTCGGCGAAGTCACGGAACATGCACGAGTCCCACGTGCGGACGCGCGTCCCATGGGTCTGGTCCGCCTCGAGCTCGTCGTGCACGTCGAAGCAGTGGCACGTGGGGCAGACCATGGAGCAGGCGCCGCAGCTGAGGCACAGGTCGCCGAGCTCGGCCCATATCCCGGAGTCGTACTTCGCATCCAGCAGGACGGGGAGCTGCGAGGTGTCGATGTCGCTCGCGAAGGCCGCCTTGAAGCTGGCGGTGCGCGCCTGGAACGCCGCGGTGTCCTCCTCGGTCACCTCACGTCCCGTCACGTACCGGTCCACGACCTCCGCACCCTTCACCGACCGGATCGAGGCGTAGTAGTCATCACCGATCTCGGACAGGAAGATGTCGAAGCCCCAATGGGTCTCGTCAGTCCCCCACGCGTCGCAGAAGCACGTGTCCGTGGGCATGCACGACAGCCCCACGATCAACGTGTTGTCGCGACGCGCCTTGTAGTAGGGGTCCGGGTCGTCCCCGAGGAACACGTTGTCCATGAGAAGAAGCGAGTTCACATCACACGGGTGGAGGCCGAAGAGCACGCGTGGCGTGACGTCGACGGAGTCGTCGACCACTGCGTTGTCGGCCACGCGGAACCGCATCAACGTCTCCGAGGCCGGGAAGAACCACTGCTTCGCCGGAAGGAGCGTGGTGTCGTAGTCGAGCCGGAGCTCGGACGGGTCGGTGAGCGGCGCGAACACGAAGGACTCGCCTTTGGCGACGGGCCCCACGACCTCGAACTCGTGAGCGAGGCCGCGGACCAGGTCCGGGATCTCGCGCTTGGGGATCACGCGGAAGAACACGGCGTCAACACCCCTTCCCCTGCCGCCCCCACGCGATGGGCGGCTACGGTGTGCGGATCGGAGCGGTCGCGTTGGAGTGCACCGGGCGACCGCCCCGACACGTGTCGGTCGAAGGAAACGGCCTAGAAGAAGATCGAGATCTCACGCTCGGCGGACTCGGGCGAATCCGAGCCATGGACGATGTTGGCGTCCATGATCAGGCCGAAGTCGCCGCGGATCGTGCCGGGCGCAGCGTCGCGCGGATTGGTGGCGCCCATGAGCTTGCGGCACACAACGACGGCGTCGGGGCCCGAAAGGACCATCTTCACGACAGGGCCGCTCGTGATGTAGGAGATGAGACCGGCGTAGAACGGCTTGCCCTCGTGCTCGGCGTAGTTTGCAGCCGCCTGCTCGGCGGTGACGACGCCGTACTCGAGGCGCTCGAACGTGAGGCCCGTGTCCTCGAACCTGGCAAGGATCCGGCCGACCAGCCCGCGGGCCACGGCGTCCGGCTTGATCATGATGTAGGTGCGCTGATCCACGTTCGTCCTCTCGTCCGGTCTGTGTCAGGCCGCGCATGTGGGCGACCGGACGACATCGTAACAAGTGTTACAAAGTCCGGCAAGAGGGTGTGGAGCGGGCGGCGGCCCGTCAGTTCGGCGTTGAGGCGAACCTGTTCTCCACGCCGACGACCTTCCATCCGACACCCTCCCGGGCGAGGTGCACCTTGTAGGACAGTGTCGACCCGGAGTCCAACGACACGACGACGAGTACGGTGCTCGCCGCAGCCGCCCGGTCGACGCCTTCGATCTTGAAGGAAGCGAACTTGGCGGGCAGGGCACGCATCTCCTGTTTGATGTCGGTCGGCGGAACGGCGACCCAATACGAGGTGTAGGTCCCACCGGTGCGGTAGGCATCGAAGAGGCCGGTCACCGTCTGTTCCTGCGTCGGATACCCGAAGCCGAGGTAGAAGGCGCCGGCCAGTAGCCCGGCCACGACCGCGACGCCGAGAACGGCCAGACCGACCCTCAGCGCGATCGCCTTCGGGGTGCGCAGTGCCGCACGCGCCGCTTTGCGGGCTTCACGGTCGGCGTCGCGCATCTCCCCTTCCGTGATCGCGAAGAATCTCTGCGTGGCCTCGTCGCCTTCGTCGGGAACGATCCCGGAACTCTGGACAGCGGGCATCGGACCCGTGCTGGCAGCGAGCTCGCCGGTCACCCATCCCTCGACCGTCTCGCGCTCGAGATCCTCGAACGGTCCCGGGATCGGACCGGTCCGCTCCTGCCGCGCCTTGGCGACGGCGGCCTCATAGGCCTCGAGTGTCGCCCCGGACAGATCGTGACCGTACGCGTCACGAGCCGTCTCGAACTCGCGGGCCGCCTCTTCGAAGAATCCCATCGCGGCGTACGCGAGCCCGAGGTTGGCGGAAGCCTTGCCCTTGGCCGCATAGCCCTCGATGCCGAGAGCCGCCTTGAACGCCTCGACGGCGTCTTCGGGACGGCCGTGCGCCATGAAAGAGAGTCCGAGGTTGTTGAGCGCCTTGCCCGGGTCCGGGTTCCCGTCGGCCCACGCCGCCTGCCGGTACATCTGCGCGGCCTCCTCGAACCGGCCGCTGCTGTACAGAGCGCCGGCGGTGCCGAGAAGGGCCTTGTAGTGGGTCGGATACTCGGGGTCGGCGAGCGCATGGCCGTACGCTTCGATCGCCTCGTCCGGGCGACCCGCGGCGACAAGGGCTGCACCGAGATTGGCGAACACCGTTCCGCGCTTGTCGTACGTGGGGTCCGCCGTCGCCTTCTTGTATACGGTGGCGGCGTCCGCCGGGCGTCCGAGCTTCATGAGCGCGTTCCCGGCGTGGTGCAGCGCATGGCCCGCCCCTTCGGCCGGCTGACCGTGGGCG
Organism: Coriobacteriia bacterium; assembly: GCA_023252055.1. Classification (GTDB taxonomy): domain Bacteria; phylum Actinomycetota; class Coriobacteriia; order Anaerosomatales; family PALSA-660; genus PALSA-660. The sequence continues at coordinate 16,317 of JAHEXP010000019.1, read as the reverse complement.
GCAGCCATGAACTCGAGGGCCGCCTGCTGCCAGTCTCCTGCGCTGTAAGCAGCTTCGCCCGCCGAAAGATGTCGCTCGTCCACGTGGGTGACTCCCTGATCGCTGAAGGGCCCCGCGTCCGGTGATCGATACAGGCGCGTGGACCGCGAAGGTCGAGTCCGTATCTTACCAGCGCCGCGCCTTTCGTCGCCACACGGCCCGCTACAGCCCATCGTCCGCACAGTCGTCCCTGTGCGGGAGAGCGGCGCACGCGTGCACTCGCCGGCGGTTCTTTGGTGCTAGTGTTGTGACGCTCGCGCGCGAGCGCGCGGGCTACGTACGAGGACACGCTTTCCGGTGCCGTCTTCGGTCGCCGGAAGCGTTACGGCACCCGACGTGTGGAGGCGATCTGCATGGGAGCACCGAGCACTGACAAGGTCCGGAACGTCGTCCTTGTGGGCCATGGAGGCGCGGGAAAGACGTCGCTCGCCGAGGCGATGCTCTTCATGGCCGGAGAAACGAAGCGCCTCGGAACCGTTGACGACGGCCACTCCTCGCTCGACTACGACCCCGAGGAGATCAAACGTCAGATGACGGTGAGCCTTGCGCTTGCTCCCGTCTCCCACAAGGGCGTCAAGATCAACATCATCGACACCCCCGGCTTCGCCGACTTCACCGGCGACGCCGTCGCGGGCATGGAGGCGGCCGAGATGGCGCTGTTCGTCGTGGACGCGGTCTCGGGGCCGCAGGTCCAGACCGAACGGCTCTGGGAGATCGCCGGAGAAATGGGCGTCGCACGCGCGGTGTTCATCAACCGCATGGACAAGGAACACGCCGATTTCACCGCGGTCATGGCCAAGCTGGAGCAGCAGTTCGGTCACCGCGTCGGAGCGGTGCAGATACCCATGGGCGCCGAGGCCGCGTTCCACGGCGTCATCGACATCATCCGCCTGAAGGCCTACCACCATGAGGCCGACGGCGAGCACATGGACGAGATCCCGGCTGAGTTCATGCCCGCTGTCAACAGCGCCCGCGAGAAGCTCACCGACCTCGTGGCCGAGGCGGACGAGGTCCTCATGGAGAAGTTCCTCGAGGGCGAGGCGCTTTCGCAGGCCGACCTCGAGAAGCTGCTCGGCCTTGCGATCGCCCAGGGCATCTTCATCCCCGTCTTCGTGGGCAGCGCCCTCAAGATGCAGGGCGTCGAGGACCTCATGGACGAGATCGTGTCGTTCTTCCCGGAGCCGACCGCCCACGGCCCCCTGCCGACGGTCGATGGCGGGTCGGTCCATATCTCCATCGCCGGCAGCCCGGTGGCGTTCGTGTTCAAGACGGTCTCGGACCCGTATCAGGGTCACCTCAACTTCGTGAAGGTCGTGTCCGGGACGCTGGTCCCGAATCAGGACCTCATCAACGCGCGCACAGGCAAGAAGGAGCGCGCCGCGCACCTGTTCAAGATGACCGGCAAGGAGACCATCGGCATCGAGGCGGCACCCGCCGGCGATATCGTCGTCATGCCGAAGCTCGCTGACACGATGACCAACGACACCCTGTCCGTGAAGGGCGACGTCAAGATCGCGACGATGCCGATCCCGGCGCCCCAATACGCCGTTGCCATCACCGCCTGCAACAAAGCGGACGAGGACAAACTCGGCCAGGGCTTGAACCGCATCTTGGAGGAAGAGCCGACGATCAAGGTCGTGCGCGACGCCGAGACGCACCAGACGGTTCTGTACGCGCTCGGTGACACCCAGGTCGATGTCGTGATGAGCAGGCTCAAGAGCCGTTTCAACGTGGACACCCAACTGCTGGACGTGCGCATCCCGTACCGCGAGACGATCCGCAAGACCGCGCAGGCCCAGGGACGACACAAGAAGCAGACCGGCGGATCCGGGCAGTTCGCCGACGCATGGTTGCGGCTCGAGCCGAACCCCGGCGGCGGTTACGAGTTCGTGGACGAGATCGTCGGCGGCAGGATCTCGAAGCCCTTCATCGTCGCGGTCGACAAAGGCGTGCAAGAGACCATGCAACTCGGCGCGATCGCGGGCTACCCCGTCCAGGACGTCCGCGTCGCCGTCTACGACGGCTCGATGCACGCGGTCGACAGCAACGAGATGGCATTCCGCACGGCCGCCCGCATCGGGTTCCGCGCGGCCGCCGAGAAGGCCGACCCTGTCATCCTCGAACCGATCGCGCACCTCACGATCACCGTGCCCGACAGGTACGCGGGAGACGTCATGGGCGACATGTCGTCGCGCCGCGGACGCGTCAACGGCATGGAGGGCGTGGGCACGAAGCAGGTCATCAAAGCCTCTGCCCCCTACGCCGAGGTCGTGCAGTACGCACTGCAGCTCAAGTCGCTCACTCACGGCACCGGCACCTACACGCTGGAGATAGGCGAGTATGCCGAGCTTCCGCGCGAGATGGCGGGCAAGATCATCGAGCAAGCGAAGAAGGAGCACGACGAGAAGGCCGGATAGGCATCGCCCACCGCTGATCGACGAAGGCCCGGCGCTTCGCTGAAGCGTCGGGCCTTCGTGTTGGAGTGCGAATGGTGCCCTGTGCGGGACTCGAACCTGCGGCCTTCTGCTCCGGAGGCAGACGCTCTATCCGCTGAGCTAACAGGGCATGACTTCGACGAGGCGCTACGGTAGCACACGCCCGGTCACCGGTGCCAGCGCGAGCGCGGCGGCAGACGGCGGTGACGCCCGCATGCAGGGCGCTCCCCCGCTCCACGTTTCCGCTATGCTTCTCGCGCCGCTTCAGACGACGAAAGGACCGGCCCCCGATGGCGCAGGCACGCCACCTCATCATCGTCAATCCACAGGCGAAACACGGGGAGGGCACGAAGCTGACGCCCGTGATCGAGAAGCTGCTCGCGAACCTCTCGCACGACACGATGGAAACGCGGAGCCCCGGACACGCGGTCGAGCTCGCCGCGGGTGCGATCGGATACGACGTCGTCGTCGCGGTCGGGGGCGACGGAACGGTCCATGAGGTGCTCAACGGGCTGATGCGCCATCCGGTGGAGAGCCGCCCCGCGCTCGCGGTCCTGCCGACAGGCTCGGGCAACGACACGTGCCGCACCCTCGGGATCCCCTTCGACGTCTCCGAGGCCGCGTTGCTGCTGGCGACGGGACAGCGCCGCCCCTTCGACGTAGGGTGCTGCAACGGTGTGTATTTCAACAACTCGTTCGCCGCAGGCCTCGATGCAAAGGTCACGGCCAAGGCGGTCGAGTACAAGGTGACGAAGCGCCGCAGCGGGCTGTGGCTGTATCTGACGGCGCTCCTTCACGTGCTGTTCAAGGACCTGGACGCCTTCGACATCACACTCGGATTCGATGGGGAGGATCCCACGCCGGTCCAGACGCTCATCATCGCGATGACGCAGGGGGCGACCTACGGTGGCGGCTTCCGCATCACTCCTGACGCGGACCCGCACGACGGCCTGTTCGATGTCTGCATGATCGATCCGCTGGGACTCGGGGAGGCGCTCCGGCGGCTTCCTTTCGTCATCGCCGGCAAGCACACGAACATGCCGGTCGTGCACATGTCTCGGCATACGAGCGCGTCCATCACGAGCGACATCCCCCTGCCGGCTCAGCTGGATGGAGAAGTGCTGCTCGAGAACCGATACGACATCACGATGCTGCCCGCCGCGATCCAGTGCATCGTCCCGAGGATGGGGTGAGCCCGGTGATGTCCACCGCCATGGGCAGCGCCGTCACGGCTCTCGCAGTCCTGCTCGTGGCCTACCTGATCGGATCGATACCGTGGGCGTACCTCATCGTGCGCCGGGTGACCGGCGAGGACATCACCACCCACGGCACCGGCAACGTCGGAGCCATGAACGTGCGCCGCACCACCGGTTCATGGGGCTGGTTCGTCGTCGCCATGCTCGCGGATGCCGCGAAGGGCTTCGTGCCCGTCCTGCTCGCCAAGGCGCTCGTGGGTGGCTTCGGGCCCGCCTGGCTTGCGGCGCCATGGGGCGCGACGCTCTCTTCCGGCCTGCTCGCAGGACCGCTCGCGCCCCTGGCGTGGTATCCGCCGCTCGCGGTGGCGGGCGCGGTCTTCGGACACAACTACTCGCTGTGGCTCGGAATCCGTTGTGGACGACTCACGCGAACGGGCAAGGGACTGGCAACCGGCGGCGGCGCACTACTGGCGTACGACTGGCGCTACTGCCTCGCGGTCGTTGTCATAGGCGTCGCGACGATCGCGATCACGCGCTACATGATGGCCGGTCAGGTCGCGGCCGCCTTCACGCTGCCGGTCACGGCGCTGTTGCTCCGTTCGCCCGATTGGCCGTTCGCGCTGGCGATGGGACTCGTCGTCTACGCCGCGCACCACAAGCGGTTCGTCGGGCTGCTTCGGGGCAAGGAGCCGAAGCTCTACATCGAGGACCGCATGGGCCCGCGCGGATAGTGCCGAGCTCGGGCGTGGCGCAGGCTCGTCCGGCAACCAGAAGGCCGGCCCCGCAATGGGGCCGGCCTTCTGGTTGCGCGAGAGACCGGCGTCCCTAGAGGGTGATCGCCTCGTTCGGGCAGACCTCCTGGCAGGTGCCGCACTCGGTGCAGTCGTCCGGGCGCGCGAGGATCGCGGTATCGCCCAGGTCGAGCGCGCTCGACGGGCACTCGTCAACACAGATGCCGCACGCGGTGCAGAGATCGGGATCGACGACCGGCTTGCCCATGGCGTCTCGTCCTTTCAGATGAGTGACTTCTTCGTGGCGTCGCGCGCTGGTGCGCGTGATAGAGCGGGATTCTAGCACCGTCGCGCTGCGAAACGCGAATGGCGCTTCCGGGTCACCTGGCCTTGTCGGCCACCTCGCTCGGGTCCCAGAAGCAGAACGGGTAGGTCCTGTCGGTCAGTATCTCGCTCGCCTCGCGCAGTTGCTGCAACTGGTCCAGCTCCTGGCGCATGTCGGCCTCGATCGGCGCCATGAGTTGCGCGAGCTCCGCATTGACCTCCCGGATCCGCAGGCCCAACGCCTTCTTGTCCGCCTCCGGAGCCGCTATCGCCGCCACCAGTGCGCCCTTCTCCTGCGCGAGCGCCACGGCACGCGTGTGCTCCTCGCCGCTCTCGAACTCGACCTCGTCGAGCATCTGGTCGGGGTTGTGCCGCAGACGGTTGAGCCCCATCGACAGCGCCTCCACCTCTTCGTCGCGTACGACGCGCGCACCGAGCGGCAGGTACATCGTCATCGACGCCACCGCGAACGGCGGCGGTTCCACGCCGAGATAGCGCCGGAACACGTCGTCGGTCACCTGGTCGTAGCGACCGCCCCCGATGCCGTGGATGAACAGATCGGCGACGAGCAGGCGCGTGAACAGCGTCAGCGAGAGTGCCTTGGGAGCGAGCGAGACGCCGGATGCGAGAAGCAGTGCCCTGGCCCGGCCCGCGTCGGTGGACAGCTCGCACACCGTCTCACCGTCCACCACGAGCGCAGGGGTCGCACCGCCGCGGGCCCACACCGTGCGGCGATGGCCGTCCAGCAGCCACAGCGGCAACTCGACCAGCTCACCGTCGCGCTGCAGGTCGGGGAACGGCTGCGCCGCACTCCGCGTTCCCGTGCGTTCGCGGTAGGCGGCGAGGGCGGCGTTGTAGGCGTCCGCGAACGCCGCGGCGTCGAGCGCCAGATGCGTGGCGAACGCCGCGAACGCCTCGGAACCGGCCATCGAGCTCACCGGTAGCTCGAGGTAGTCGGTCCCGGCCGACGCCTCGTAGCGGCGTCGTGCGAACGTGACCAGTTCGGCCGCGTTGCGCGCATCTCCTGCGGCGCCGCGCAGCTCGTCGCAGAATCGGGCGAAGTGGTGTCCGAGAGCCGGAGCCGGCAGCGTCGCGAGATGGGCGGCCCCGCCGGCGCAGAACTCCTCGATCGCATCGGCGGGCGGAACCGGCGTGCATCCGTAGCACCCGTCGGTCGTGCCGATCGCCAGGTACGCACGACACACGTGCACGTCCGGCTTCAGGCACGGCGAGTGGATCTCGAGCGCCTCGAAGCCGTCGGAATCGACGACGAGGTCCAGCGCGGCCGCTCCGGTCTCCTCGGCGAAGCGCTGCAGGAGGAAGTCCTTGATCCAAACGCCGGGGTGGTAGAACTCGGGCTGGTGGCCGGTCACGGCCAGCAGCGCGGGCTCGTCGTCGACCGGTGCGATCGGCGCACCCACCCGTGCCGAGAAGACGCGCGCCCGGGCGATCGCCTCCTGCCGCGCGAGGGCGCGCAACTCTCCAACGTGCGTGCCGGCGATCTCGAACGTCCAGCTGGCGGCCGCCGCCGACGCGGCGTGTGCCACGCTCGCCCAGTCGCTGTAGTCCGGCCGGGTGACGACCTCCCCGTGCCCTGAGGGCGTCGTCGTCTTCGCGCGGGCCACGGCTACACCAGGTCCCGGAAGTCGCTGACGCCGATCTCCTCGCGACAGAAGAAGGGCTCGCCCGCAGGGGTGCCGATAAGCGCACCCCAGCTCGCCGCCTGGCTCCTGACCCACTCGAGGATCCGCGCGTTGGGGGTATCGGAGGCGAACTGCGAGCCGTAGCAGCCCAGCGCCGCCATCTTCGCGTCCACGTCGCCGGTCACGTCGAGCACGAACGAGGGTTTGGCCACGAGACGCAGGTGCACCGCGAAGTAGTGGTAGACCTTCGCCGGGAAGTGCGGCTCGCCGCTCATGTCGGTCTTCACGAACTTCGCGTAGAAGCGAGCCGCCTCGACGATGGCGTTCGCCGCCACGTGGTCCGGGTGAGCGTCGATGGGATACGGCGCGAACAGCAGCCGCGGCTTGTGCTCGCGAACGACCTCCGCAAGCATCCGACGGGCCTCCACCGTATCGGCGAGTTCCCGGTTCACAAGCGGCAGCGTGATGCGCTGCGAAACACCGAGTGCCGACGCCGCCGCAGCGGCCTCCCGCATGCGCGTGTCGTGCGTCCCGCGCGGCGTCGGCTCGCCGTCGGTCAGGTCGACCATGACCACATCGAGGCCCTGGCGCACCATGCGGGCCACCGCCGCGCCCATGCCGATCTCCACATCGTCGGGGTGGGCCCCGACGCAGATGACGTCAGCCATGCCTACGACACTTCCTTTCGTGCATCTGTGCCTTCGCGAAGCGCCCGTTCCCAGACGCTCACGTAGTAGTTGAACCTGAGGGCCGGATCATCGAGGTGCTCGCCGAATGAGCGGTCGTGGTCGAAGTAGATCCTTTCCACCGGCATTTCCCGCACTGTGAGGCCTTCTCGCCACGCTCGCGCCCAGAACTCCAGCGGCATGGCATACCCCGGCTCGTCGACCGCTACGCGCCGCAACGCCTCAGCGGTATACGCCTTGAAGCCGCAGAACGAGTCGGTCAACTCCCATCCGGTGACCGAATTGATGATTGCCGTGACGCGTTTGTTGACTGTGCGGCGGTCCGCCGGTGCGGAGTCGCCCTCTGCGCTCGCGGGCAGGTACCGGCTGCCTGAGACGATGTCGCATCCGCAGTTCTGCAGCAGGTCGCAGAACTCGGTGATGTGTCGCGGCTCGTGCTGGCCGTCGCAGTCCATCGTGATGACCGAGCTGGCGCCGAGAGCGAGCGCGGCAGCGAAGCCGGTTCGCAGGGAGGCCCCGTAGCCCTGGTTCACCTCGTGCCGACACAGGATCACGTCGCCGCGGGCGGAGGCGATCTCCACCGTGTCATCGGTCGACCCGTCGTCGACGATCACCAGCCAGCCCTCGAAGTGCTCGCGCACCGCGTCGAGGACCGAACCGATCGTCGCGGCCTCGTTGTACACGGGCATGACGACGCATGTCAGCGCCGAACAGGGGTGTTCCACGTCCCCTACTCCCCCGCCGGACGTTCGGGACCGGGAGGCGCGGGCTCCACGACGGTGAACGAGGTCGTCACGTCCACCTGCGGGCCGAGCGCCCCCTTCACAGAACAATACTTCGTCTCGGACAGCTCGATCGCGCGCGCGACCGCCTCGTCGGGCACCTGCACGCCGGTCACGGTGTAGTGCATATCGATGCGCTCGTAGAAGTGCGGGAAGTCGTCCATGCGCTGCTCGGCCTTCAACTCGACCTCGACCCCACGCACGTCGAGCCGCTTCTTCTCGAGCACGCTCACGACGTCCATGGCGGTGCATCCGCCCAGAGCGTAGAGCAGCAGCTCGATGGGGCGGACACCGGTCGATTCCCCTTTGGATTCAGGCAGGGCGTCCATCGCCACTCCGTGGCCGGCCTCGTCCCACCCGATGAACTGGCGCTTGTGCGCCCATCTCACATGGACAGTGTCCACGACAAGTCCTCTCGTCCGTCAGCGGACGCGAAAGCGCCCAGCGCCCATTATCCCCGAGTCCGGGCGCCGATGTGCGCGGGGACGAAGTCAGCGCCCGGCACGCGTCACGCGATGCCGGGCGCTCATGTGTGGGCCGGACCTCAGTCCCTCAGCGGACGCCCGACGAGCGACGCGAGCTCGCGCGGGTCCTTCGCCTTGCTGATCGCTTCTTCGAAGGTCACGACTCCCGCCTGAAGGAGCCGTTTGATGTCCTGGTCCAGCGTCTGCATCCCGACAGCCTGAGCGCCGTGGATGATCGTGGGCATCTGGTGGGTCTTGCCCTCGCGGATGAGGTTGGCGATCGACGGCGTGCCGAGCATGATCTCCATCGCCATCACGCGGCCCACGCCGTCAGCGGTGCGGAGCAGGACCTGCGAGAGCACACCCTCCAGCGTCGCGGACAGCTGCATCCGCACCTGCTGCTGCTGGTGCGGGGGGAACACGTCGATGACGCGGTCCACGGTCTCGGGGCCGCCGGTGGTGTGCAGGGTCGCGAGAACGAGGTGTCCGGTCTCGGCAGCGGTGATGGCTGCTGAGATCGTCTCAAGGTCGCGCATCTCGCCCACGAGGATGACGTCTGGGTCCTGGCGCAGGACGCGACGCAGCGCGGACGAGAACGAGCGCGTGTCCGCACCGATCTCACGCTGGTTCACATACGCCCGCTTGTTGCGGTGCATGAACTCGATCGGGTCCTCGAGCGTCACGATGTGGACCGGCCGGGTCGCGTTGATGTGGTCGATCATCGCGGCGAGCGTTGTCGACTTGCCCGAACCGGTCGGGCCGGTGACGAGCACGAGGCCGCGCGGGCGCTCGGCGAGGAACTGGCAGACCTTCGGCAGGCTCAGGTCCGCGAGCGTCGGGATGGCGAGCGGGATGCGCCTGAACACAGCTCCCATCGAGTTGCGCTGCTGGAAGACGTTCGCGCGGAACCGCGACAGCCCGGGGATCGAATATGCGAAGTCGAGCTCCAACTCCGCGTCGAACCGGCGTCGCTGCTCCTCCGAGAGCAGCGCGAGGATCAGGTCCTGCGTGTCCTTCGGCGTCAGCGGTTTCGTGCTTTCCACCGGCACGATCTCTCCCCGGATGCGCAGGCCCGGAGGGCTGCCGACGGTGAGATGGAGGTCGGATCCGTCGCGGTCGAGCAGCAGACGAAGGAGGTCGTCGACGGTGTGCTCGGTGGAATCGGACGCGTCGGCGCGCATGCCGGACGACTCCACAGCAGCCGAGGAGTTGACCTCGCCGGCCCTCTTCGCCACGGCGATGATCTCCGGCAACTCCGCCGAGGAGAGTATCTGCGCCAGCGCCCCGGCGTCCTTGGCGCGCGTCTCCGTGACGTCGTCGATCACGGAAGCGAGCATCACGACCCGGCTACCGCCGAACTCATCGGTGCGCAGCTTCGCAGCCAGCTCATAGCCGTCGGTGTCCGGGATCGCGGCGTCGACAAGCACCACGTCGGGCTTCTGCGACGAAGCGATCGCCAACGCGCGCGGGCCTGAGATCGCGCTCAATACCGAGATCTCGGGCGCCTTGCCCGCACAGTAGCCCTGAAGCCGCTCATAGAGCGACAGGTCATCGTCGACGACGAGCACTTTCATCTGCAGCACGGTCGTTCCGCCTTCCCCATGACCGACCTCGACATAGTCGCGCCCCGTGCGGTCGTGAGCGGGGCGTCGATGTCAGGTATCGGCATACCACCCCCGACGCCTGAACGGCAATGGAATATCCCTCTCTGCCGTACAATAGCGCGACCTCACTCGGCAGATCCGGAGAACCACGTGGACCTTCTGCGCACATTGCACATAGACGGACTCGCACACGGCGGCGCGGCGGTCGCGCGCAGCGAGGACGGCCGCGTCGTGTTCGTGGCCGGCGGCTGCCCCGGCGACGTGGTGGACGCACGCGTCGTGACCGACCATGGGCGCTATCTGGAGGCTGAGATCGACCAGGTCCTCACCGCTTCAGATGAGCGCCGCACTCCCCCCTGCCCTTACTTCGGGCGCTGCGGCGGCTGCCAGTGGCAGCACGTGAGCTATGCGGCTCAGGCGGAAGCCAAGCGCACGCAACTCGTCGATTCGCTCCAGCGGATCGGGCGGATCAGCGACCTGGAGGTCGCGCCGACCGTGCTCGCGGCGAGGCCGTACGGATATCGCAACCGCCTTGAGATGCGCGCGGGAACCGGAGCCGATGGCCGCCCCGTGCTCGGCCTGACCGCTGCCCGCTCCGACGAGATCGTCCCGATCGACGCATGTCTGCTGCTCCCGGACCGCGCAAAAGGGTTGCCCAAAGCGCTCGGCGGGGCGGTGCGCTACCTGATGGGCAGGGCGCCGTTCGACCTCGACCGTGTGGCGCTTCGTGTGGGCACTCGGACCCGTGAACTCGAAGTGGACCTGTGGGGCCCTCCCGGCCCGATGCAGCGCCATGCGGTGGCTCGCACGCTCAACGACGCAGTCCGGCCCACGTGCGTGACTCGGGTCCTGGTCAAGGAGGACGCACGCAAGCGAGCCGACCTCAAAGTCGAGGTCCTCGCCGGGAAGGGACACTGGCGCGAGCGGCTCGGGGAGTTCGAGTACCGCGTGTCCGCCCCGTCGTTCTTCCAGAGCAACACACTCGGCGCGGAGACCCTCGTCGAACTCGTCATGGCCGCGCTCGAGCCCGACGGCACCGACCGCGTCCTCGACCTCTACGCCGGCGTGGGAACGTTCACGCTCCCGCTGGCCGAGCTCGCAGGCGAGGTCGTCGCTATCGAAGGCACCGGTTCAGCCGTTCGCGACCTGCGGGCGAACATCGAAGACGCCGGTGTCCCGGCCGACGTCATGCCCGGGGACGCCGCACGTGCGCTCGCCGAGGCCGGCTCCTTCGACATGGCGGTCGTCGATCCTCCGCGCGCAGGCATGGCGCCTGACGCGATGCGGGCGCTCATCGGCACCGGCGTCCGCAGGATCTGCTACGTGTCATGTGACACGGCGACGTTGGCACGGGACGCGCGACAGCTCACCGAATCCGGCTTTCGCCTGGAGTCGGCGACCCCGGTCGACTTGTTCCCCCAGACCTGGCACGTCGAGAGCGTCGCAGTCTTCGAGAAGGCGTAGAGCCCGCTAGACGAGCCGTCCGACCTCGGGGAAGTCGACGACGTACACATCGTGGGGCGCGTCATCGTGCTCCTGCGTGAGGTCACCGCCGGCGCGGTGCGCGTCCTCATGGTCCCCGCCGCTCCACATCGGGGAATCGGTGACGTCGTAGACGACGCCCTTGTACGCCACGTATGCGGGCTTGCCGTCGTGACCGTCGAAGCCGGCGAGTTCCGCCGAAGTGAAGTCCTTCATCGCGCAGGTCCCTCCCCTACGAGTCATCGGTGACACGGCCCTGGATGCGGCCGCGTCGCTACACCTCAGACGATACCCTGATTCCCGGGCCGCGACCCCTCGCCCGGCAACAGCGTACGACGCTCCGACGCGATGTTACGATTGCGCGGCTTGTCCAGGACCGACCAACGAAGGCGAGGGTGCGATGCGCGGAGTGCTCTTCGACCTTGACGGCACGCTCCTCGACGTCGAGATACACGAGTTCCTGTCGCGCTACTTCCGCGCTCTGGACGAGACGGTCTCGCCGCTGTTCCCCGGCATCGACGTGGTCGGTGCGGTCCTCGCATCGACCGGCATCATGCAGGGCCCGCACCCGGGCCGCACGAACCGCGAAGCGTTCTACTCGGACTTCCACGAGCGCACCGGTATCGATCTGAACGAGCACTGGCCGGTCTTCGAGGCGTTCTACCGAGACGTGTTCCCGACGCTCAGCGACGGCTACGGCCCCGTGCCCGGGGCTCGCGAGGCGATCGAGGCGGCACAGGCGCTCGGGTGGCGCGTCGCCGTGGCGACCCAGCCGATCTTCCCGGAGGCCGCGATCCGCAAGCGCCTCGAATGGGCGGGGCTCGCGGACATCGACTTCGACGCCGTCACCACATACGAGGTCATGCAGGCGTGCAAACCCGATGCGGCGTTCTTCGAGCAGGTTTGCGACATGATCGGCTGCGCGCCCGGCGATTGCGTGATGGTCGGCGACGACGCGCAGGCTGACATGCCCGCGTCGGCGGTCGGGATCAGAACGTTCTACGTGGGTCGGGGCCGTGCCAAGGCCGACTTCCGCGGGAATCTGCGAGACCTGCCGGCGCTCTTCCGCCGCCTCGACCGCGCCTGAGCGCGAAGATTCCCGGCTCGCCGTCGTGCCCCTGCGGGATCAGGCCTGAGGCTTGAGGGTGACGAGTGCGACCCACGCACCGTCGAGGCGCTGATCGTAGGCGAAGCCAACGCGCCCACGCGTCTCGCGCCGAAGTTCCATCTGGTAACCGAGCCCGGCAGGCTCATGGTCGGTGATGACCACGATGGTCTCGGTGGAGTCCGCTCCGAGGAGATGGTCGACGATCGAGAGGATCAGCGGGCGGCGCAGGGCGGGAGTCAGCGCGCGGATGTCGACGACGAGCCGTGGCCCCTGAACGGACATGCGCACCCCTCCTTCGTCCGGCAACGAAGTGCACCGCGTGACGATCCTGCGGTTCTCATGGTGCGTATTGTCGCCTGTAATGCCCTTGGCAGCAAACCGGGGCCGACCAGAGTGCGTCGCATGCGGTTTCTGGGGCAACATAGGTATTGTGCGGCGGGGTGCGAAGCCGCAGACTTGAGCGTGTCTGTACGCGACACCGACGTCGTGAGGGGCGATGACGACGACACTGCGTCACGTCGTTGATGAGGGGGGCCGTACGCGCTGCGCCAGTAGCGTGGTCGCGGCGTTCCCTTGGCGTCCCTCCTCCACTTGAGCGAGCACCCGGGCAGGTCTGCCCGAAGGCGCACGACCGCACTACCGATCCACCCCATGTGAGTCCCGACCCGACGCCGCTACTTGTCAGCCGCTCACTGCGGCGAGACAGGGGCGGCGTCGCCGTGTCGTGACGTCTATGTCCGCACAGGTTTCGACAGCTCGAAAGGAGGAGTGAGTGCCGGGTGCCCGGCGGCGGCCCTGGAACGGGACGCTCGACCGGGCGGATATGAATGTCGTACCAGTTCTGACAACGCAAGGAGGTGTATGGGATGGCGCAAGAAGCGCGAGCAGAGTTCAGCGAACTCCTCGCCGCGCGGGGTGTTTCTCGGCGTGACTTCCTGAAGTACTGCGGTTCCGTAGCCGCACTCCTCGGGATGTCCGAGATGTACGCCCCGCAGATCGCGTCGGCCATCGAGTCGGGCTCGAAGCTTCAGCCTGCTCTGTGGCTCGCACATGGCCTTTGCACGGGGTGCACGGAGTCCATGGCGCAGGTCAACACGCCCGACGTCCCGACGATCGTCCTCGACCTTCTCTCCGTGAACTACTGGGAGACCGTCATGGCGGCCGCAGGCACGCAGGCGGAGGAGAACATCAAGGCGACCGTCGACAAGGGCGGCTTCGTCCTGATCGTTGAGGGCTCCGTCATGGAGGGCTTCAACGGCAACGCACTTCGCATCGGCGGTCGTCCGGGTGTCGAAGAGCTCAAGGAAGTCGCGCCCAAGGCCGCCGCGATCATCGCGGTCGGTTCGTGCGCGGTCGACGGCGGATGGGTCGCCGGCAACCCGAACCCCGCAGGCGCCACCGGCGTCTCGGCATGGGCTGCAAAGAACAACATCAAGGTTCCGGTCATCAACCTCCCGACCTGCCCGGTCAACCCGGAGTGGGTCGTGGCGATCCTCGTCGACGTGCTGCTGGCCGGCGAGCTCGCGGATGGCTCGATCCTGAAGAAGCTTGACGCTCAGGGCCGTCCTTCCCTGATCTTCGGTCAGACGATCCACGACAACTGCCCCCGCCGCGGTCACTTCGAGAACGGCGAGTTCGTTGTCTACGGTGCTGCTGACCAGGCTGAGAAGGAAGCCAAGGGTTGGTGCCTGTACCAGATGGGCTGCAAGGGTCCTCAGACGTACACGAACTGCCCGCTGGTCCGCTGGAACAAGGCGGTCAACTGGTGTGTCGAGTCCGGTTCCCCCTGCATCGGCTGCGGTACCGCCGACGCCCTCAAGGGTGGCACGGGCAACTGGGTCGACGCCGGCACTCCGTTCTTGGGCCGTGCGGCCAACGTCCGTCTCCCGGGCGTCGGCGGCGTTCAGCCGTCGACCATCGGTGCGGTCGTCGGTGGCGTGGCAGCGGCCGGCCTCGTGGTCCACGGTGTCGCCTCTGTGGCCAAGGGCCGCGTCAAGGGCGTTCCGACTGAGACAGAGAAGGCCTACGACATGAAGAAGAAGGGAGGCGACAAATAGTGGCAAGAGCAGTCATCGACCCCGTTACCCGTATTGAGGGTCACCTGCGCGTCGAGGTCGAAGTCGACAACGGCGTAGTCAAGGATGCTTGGGTCTCCGGCGGTCTGTACCGCGGCATGGAGACGGTCCTGCTGGATCGTCAGCCGACCGACGCCTTCTACATCGCCCAGCGTATCTGCGGTGTGTGCCCGATCTCTCACGGCCACGCCTCCACGATGGGTTCCGAAGCTGCCCTCGGGATCAAGATCCCGAACAACGCCCGGATCATCCGTAACATCATCGAAGGTGCCGAGACGCTGCACAGCCACATCCTGTGGTTCTACACGCTGACCGCCCTCGACTACGTCGACGTCGTCTCCGCTCTGTCGGCCAACATCGCCGACACCTACGCGCTGGCCGCTTCCGCCGGCACGTCGACCGCGGACTTCGGCGCGATCCAGAAGCGCCTCAAGGGCTTCGTGGACAACGGCCAGCTCTCCATCTTCACCAACGGCTACTGGGGACACCCGGCGATGAAGTTGCCGCCGGAACTGAACCTGATCGCCGTCGCGCACTACCTCGAGGCCCTGGAGATGCAGGCCGAGGCTGCGCAGATCATCGCGGTCATGGGTGGCAAGTTCCCGCACTTCATGACCTCCCTGCCCGGCGGCACCGTGTGGATCCCGACCGAGGAGAAGCTCGACGAGATCTACTTCAGGTGGCAGAACGTCCGCAACTGGATCGCGAACACGATGATCCCGGACACGCTGGCCATCGCTCCGTTCTATCTGGACGCGGCTGGCTACGGCAAGGGCGTCGGCAACCACATGGCGTGGGGCGTCTTCGACGACAAGAGCATGGATCCGCTGAAGCGCACGCTTCCGCGCGGCATGCTCATGGGCGGCCTCGACCTCACCCAGCCGGATCCGGCGAAGATCAAGGAATACATCGACCACTCCTGGTACAGCTCCGGCGACGGACTGAACCCGGCACAGGGCGAGACCAAGGCAGCGTTCGATGCGTACAGCACCGACGCCAAGTACTCCTGGGTCAAGGCTCCGCGCTATGACGAGAAGCCGATGGAAGTCGGTCCTCTGTCCCGCATGCTCGTGGCTTACGTCTCCGGCAACGCCGGCGTGAAGTCGCTCGTCGACTCCACCCTCGCTGTCCTGAGCAAGGCTGCCGGCACCACGCTCCCCGCCACTGTCCTCGAGTCGCTCCTCGGCCGTGTGGCAGCCCGCAACCTCGAGGCCATGTACGTGGCCGACGAGATGGGCAAGTGGATCGTCGAGCTCGTGGGCGCGGTCAAGGGCGGCGACAGCAGCTACTTCGTCGAGCCCGCAGTCGATGCCGGCGCTGGCGCCGGTCTCTGGGAAGCCCCCCGTGGCGCACTCGGCCACTGGGTCAGCGTCAAGGGCGGCAAGATCGACCGCTACCAGGTCGTCACCCCGTCCACATGGGACTGTTCGCCGCGCGACGCCAAGGGCGTCCGTGGGCCGATGGAAGAGGCTCTCGTTGGGGCGCCGATCGCCGACGTCACCAAGCCTCTCGAGGCGCTGCGCATCGTGCACAGCTTCGATCCTTGACTCGGTTGCGGGGTTCACGTGATTGAACCCAAGACCGGCAAGCAGTCCTTTGTGATGTCCAAGCCCGCTGGTAGGTGATGCAGATGTCTCACGAAGGACACTACCGTGAAGCACACCCGCTGATCTTCGTGTTCACACACGGGATCAACTTGGCGTGCATGATCGGCCTCGCCTTCACCGGCTTCTACATCCACTATCCGT
>JAHEXP010000097.1 GCA_023252055.1 Coriobacteriia bacterium | reverse complement strand
TGATACACTGCGTGCGGAGAACCCCATGTCGGCGCCTTCGATGGGCGTCGGCACTTCCACGAAAGGCGCGACGATGACCAACGAAGAGGTCCAGGCGGTACTCGACAAGATCCGGCCGGCGCTGCAAGCCGATGGCGGCGATGTCGAGCTCGTGGGTGTCGAGGGCGGCGTGGTGAAGGTCAGCCTTCAGGGCGCGTGCCGCGGCTGCCCGATGTCGCAGTTGACGCTGGCCAATGGCGTCGAGCGCGTGCTCAAGCAGGAGCTTCCGGAAGTCGAGCGCGTCGAGGCCGTCTAGCAGCTCGGCGAACCACTTGGCCGGAGTGTTCCGGCCACGCAAGACGCGAGCTTTTCGAGCGTCCCGCAGCCCCTCGGGCAGCGGGACGCTCGTTCGCTGTCAAGGGTCGTGTGTCGCTTCGCGCATGCCGTTCGGAGCCCCGAGAGGGCCGCTCGGCATTGCCCCGTTGACGCACAAGATGTTGGGCCATAGTATCGGTGGGCGCTATATATTGTGCGCAAGGGACTTGCAGTAGGGGTACGTCACGGGTGGCACGCGCTGCACGGGGGAGCACCTCTTAGGTACACAGCACGAGGGAGGAACGACGCATCATGGCCGGGGCCAAGAAGACGACGATGTATTCACGGGTGATCGACGAGACGCTCGCACCCAACTCGCTGAAGGTGTTGCAGAGGCGCTACCTCAAGCGTGACGAGGCCGGGCAGCCGGTCGAGACGCCCGCCGACATGTTCGCACGCGTTGCGGAGAACATCGCCGGCGCCGAGAAGCTCTATGGAGCGGATGCGGCGCGCGTGGCCGAGGTGGCCAAGGACTTCTACGAGCTGATGACATCGCTCGACTTCCTGCCGAACTCCCCGACGCTGATGAACGCCGGCCGCGAGCTCCAGCAGCTCTCGGCATGCTTCGTCCTGCCGATCGCCGACTCCATGGACTCGATCTTCGGAGCCGTGCGCGACACCGCGATCATCCACAAGTCCGGCGGCGGCACCGGGTTCTCCTTCTCCCGTCTGCGGCCCGTGGGTGATCAGGTCCGCTCGACGCAGGGCGTGTCCAGCGGTCCGGTCTCGTTCATGCGCGTGTTCAATCAGGCCACCGAGGCGGTCAAGCAGGGCGGAACGCGCCGCGGCGCCAACATGGGCGTGCTGCGCATCGACCATCCGGATGTGCTGGACTTCATCAAGTGCAAGCAGACCGGCGACTTCGCCAACTTCAACATCTCCGTGGCGCTGACCGAGAAGTTCCTCGACGCCGTGGCCAACGGCACCGAGTACGACCTGCTCAATCCCCGCGACGGCAAGAAGATGGGCACGCTCGACGCGCGCGAGGTCTACGACCTCATCATCAACATGGCGTGGGAGACCGGCGATCCCGGCATCATCTTCATCGACCGCATGAATCGCGACAATCCCACGCCGCAGCTCGGCGAGATCGAGTCGACCAACCCGTGCGGCGAGCAGCCCCTGCTGCCGTATGAGGCCTGCAACCTCGGCTCCGTGAACCTGAACAAGGTCGTTGCCGGCAACAAGGACGGCCGCGTGGACGTGGACTGGGACCACCTCGCCGACATCGTCCACCGCGGTGTGCGCTTCCTCGACGACGTCATCGACGTCAACGAGTACCCGCTGCCCAAGATCGGCGAGCTCGCCCGCGGCAACCGCAAGATCGGCCTGGGCGTCATGGGCTTCGCCGACATGCTCATCAAGATGGGCTTGGCCTACGATTCCGATGAGGCGGTGGCGCTGGGCGAGAAGGTCATGGGCTTCATCGACGCCGAGGCCAAGGCGGCGTCCCGCAAGCTCGCCGAGGAGCGCGGTTCGTTCCCGAACTTCGAAGGGTCGATTTACGACAAGCCCGAGGGCGGCCCGATCCGCAACGCCACGGTCACCACGATCGCGCCGACCGGCACGCTTTCGATCATCGCCAACTGCTCGAGCGGCATCGAGCCGCTGTTCGCCGTGAGCTACGTCCGCACGGTCATGGACAACGACCGTCTCATCGAGGTCAATCCGATCTTCGAGGACATGGCGGTCAAGCGCGGCTTCTACAGCCGTGACCTCATGGCCCGCATCGCCGACCACGGTTCGGTGCAGGGCATGGAGGAGGTGCCGGAGGACGTGCGGCGCGTCTTCGTGACCGCCCACGACATCGCGCCCGTGTGGCACGTTCGGATGCAGGCGTCGTTCCAGAAGCACACCGACAACGCGGTGAGCAAGACGGTCAACTTCTCCAACACGGCGACCCCGGAGGATGTGCGCGAGGTCTACGACCTTGCCAACGAGCTGGGCACCAAGGGCGTCACGATCTACCGTGACGGCAGCAAGGCCAATCAGGTCCTCACCACGGGCCAGAGCGGCAAGCAGGCCGAGGCCGCCGACGACCGCCCGCGCGGCGAGATCGAGCCTCGCCCCCGCCCGACGGTGACCACCGGTCGTACCGAGAAGATCAAGACCGGCTGCGGCACGCTCTACGTGACCATCAACTCCGACGAAGACGGTCTGTGTGAGGTCTTCACCTCGATGGGGAAGGCTGGCGGCTGCGCTGCCAGCCAGTCCGAGGCCCTGTCGCGCATGATCTCCATGTTGCTGCGGGCGGGCGTCGATCCTGAGACCGTCGTGCGTCAGCTGCGCGGGATCCGCTGCCCGACGCCAAGCTGGGCCGAGGGCGGCAAGGTCCTGTCGTGTGCCGACG
>JAHEXP010000061.1 GCA_023252055.1 Coriobacteriia bacterium | reverse complement strand
GATCGCAGCCGCCCCGGTTCCGTGGTGGGTCGCCATCTGGCGGTACATCACCGGCGCCGCCTAGGCACACCTACTACAGACCCGACGCGTGTGAGGGCGTCCCGATGAGGGGCGCCCTCTTCTCGCCCGCCTTGCCTTAGAGCTCACGCACTCCGGCGTTCGAGCCGATACCTCTCTGTGCGATGCTGTGTCGCGCTCGACTCCACCCATCGAAGGGTCCGACCGTGAAGAAGATGCTCGCGTCGTCCATTGCGGCCATGTTCGCTGTGGGGATCGGAGCCGCGCTCCTCCTGCCGCCGAGCCCAGCCGTCGCCCATCCCGGATACACGTGCAATCCTGCCGCCGGTCACGGCCGCAGCGGGTGCCACCAGGCGGCAGCCGCCGCGAGCTCGTCGAACTCGTCTTCGAGCGGTTCCTTGGCCGGCTCCTCCGCCGGTACTACGGCGAAGGGGACGCCGGCCTCCCGTGCCGCTGCGCGCCGGACCGCCGCGCGTGGGGCAGCAGTGAAGCGTGCCGCCGAGATCCGCGCAGCACAGGTGAAGGCGCTCGCCGAGTCGAAGGCGATGGCGGCGGCGGCCTCGGCCGCAGCCGTACCTCAGCCCGCCTCGGGACGGACCCAAGTGGTTGCGACGTCGCCTGTGACCGCCGCCGCACCGCGGGCTGCGGATGCCGCCCCGGTCCCCTGGTGGGTCGCGATCTGGCACTTCTTCACCGGCGGCGCGTAGGCATCTGGCCAGCCACTCGATCGCGTAGAGAAGGCGCCTCCAGAGGCGCCTTCTTCGTGCCTCGCACCCTCCCGCGCGTCACCCCGCGAGGTCGCGCCCGACGAACCACGCGTAGCGTTCCTGCTCGATGTGGACCGCGGCGCCTTCACGCGCCGAGAACGGACGGAACGGGGTCAGATCGAAGGTCACCGCTCGGGCCGTCAGGGCGCGCTTCCAGACGCCCACGGCGCGGCCGTCGACGATCACCGTCGGCGCGAGCACGCCGTTGCTGCCGACGCGCACTCCGTACGTGCCCAGGTGCTCGCCCAGCTGGTGGCTGCGGGTCGTGTAGCCGAGCATGTATTCGTCGAAGCCGGGGAGCAGGTGGACGCGCGGACGCCGCCCCCGGGCGCCGGCGCCAGGCTCGGCGGCGCCCGGCGAGAACCAGTAGCGCTCGCCGTCGTACTCCGCGGACTCCAGCGAGCCGGCCGCGGCTGCCAGGGCGGCCCGGGCCTCGGTCACACGGATGTCAGCCCACCGCGCGAGATCGGCGACGGTCGCGGGACCGTGACCGGTGAAGTACCGGAGCGCGAGGTGCGCCAGCAGCTCCTCGCGCGGCGCGACGGGATCGATCGAGCTCCGCGCAGCGGGCACCCATTCGTCGAGGAGGGCGAATGTCTGCTGACGGCCTTCCATGGGGCCGACCACGATCAGCCCTTCCTGCGCCAGACGCCACAGGATGTGGTACCCGCGCTGGCCCGTCGTCGCGATGCCTGCGCGCTCGAGCATCCCCATCGCATCGGGCCGTGTGAGTCGGCGGCCGCCCGAGAGCGCCTCGCCGAAGAGCACGCGCGCGTGCGCGAACGTGGCGCCGTCCAAGTCCAGTTGCTCCTCGCGCCGGGCGGCGCGCGCGAGCACGCGAGGCGTCAGTAGAGGCAGTAGCCAGCGCACATCGGCGGCGGCCATGAAGTGCAGCGTCCCGCGCATCGGCCAGCTGCGCACGATCTCCCGCTCCGCGATCGCGCGCTCGACGTCGGCGAGGACCGAGCCCGGCGACCGTAGCCCCACGGCCCAGACGGCGCCCGAATAGTCCTGGGCCTGCACGGCGAGCAGGCGCGCGACGACGTCCGCCGGGCGCGACAGGGACCCGCCCTCGATCAACTGGGAGCGGAGTCGGATCCGCAGGATGTCGTCGGTGCGCACGGTCGCGCTTCTCTAATCCTTCGTCCAGAACTTCGAGTTCACGAAGAGGTCCTCGACCTCTTTGCGCGCCCACGGCGTCTTGCGCAGGAACTTGAGCGACGATGAGATGCTCGGGTCGCTTCTGAAGCAGTTGATGTCGATCCGCTTTGCGAGGCCCGGCCAACCGTACTTGTAGACGAGCTTGCGCAGTATCGTCTCCAGGGTCACGCCGTGGAGCGGGTCGTTGGATGGTGCTTCACTCATGTGGTCCCGCTCCTTTCTCAGGTTGGCTCGGTGCGCGGGGACGCCCACGCGCGACGGGAGAGTCACCGCTCCCCGATCGCCTCCAAGAATACGTCCCCGTATCTCTCGAGCTTCGCCTCACCCACGCCGAAGACGTCGAGGAACTCGGCGCGGTCCGCGGGCCGGCGGGCCGCCATGTCCGCCAGCGTCTTGTCGCTGAACACGACGTAGGCGGGCACTTCCTGCTCGGCAGCGATCTCGCGGCGCAGCTCACGCAGCCGCTCGAAGAGCTCCTCGTCCACATCCGAGCCGGACAGCGCCACCGAGCGCGGGATCTTGCGCTTCTTCTCGGCCTTCACTCGGACGCGCGGCCGCGCGAAGTGCAGGACCGTCTCTCCGCGAAGGACGCCGCGCGCGCCGGAACGGAACTTGAGCGCAGAGTACTCGGCGATGTCCTGGTAGAGGTAGCCGTGATGGATGAGCTGCCGGATGATGCTCGTCCACTCGTCTCGGCTGCGGTCGGCGCCGACGCCGAAGACCGAGAGTTGGTCGTGTGCCCACTTCGCGACCTTCTCGGTGTTCGCGCCGACCAGAACGTCGATGACCTGCCCCGCGCCGAACCGCTCTCCCATCCGGTACACGGCCGAGAGCGCCTTCTGCGCATCGACGGTCGCGTCGTAGAGCTGCGGCGGATCGAGACAGACGTCGCAGTTGCCGCAGTCATGCTCGAGGATCTCGCCGAAGTATCCGAGCAGCACGCGGCGGCGGCAGGTGGTGGCCTCGGCGAACGCGGTCATCGCGGAGAGCTTGTGCATCTCGATGCGCACCTGCTCGGGGTTGCCGCCGCGCTCGATGAGCCCGCGCGCCGTGACGACGTCCTGCAACCCGAAGAGCAGCAGCGCCTCGGCAGGGAGTCCGTCGCGGCCGGCACGTCCGGTCTCCTGGTAGTAGCCCTCGATGTTCTTCGGCATGTCGTAGTGGACGACGAACCGCACGTCCGGCTTGTCGATCCCCATCCCGAACGCCACCGTCGCCACGACCACATGGACCGTGTCGGCCGAGAACGCGTCCTGGACCTTGGAACGAGCGGGCGCGGGCATGCCGGCGTGGTAAGCGGCCGCCTTCACACCCTTCTTCTTGAGGGTGGCGGCGACCTGCTCCACCCTCTTGCGGCTCAGGCAGTAGACGATCCCCGAGTCCGTGGGGTGCTGAGCGATGAACCGCTCGAGCTGCCGGGGAGCGTCGCGCTTGTCCTCCACCGTGTAGCGGATGTTGGGCCGGTCGAACCCGGCGGTGAAGACCGGGGCGTCCGCGAGCCCGAGGCGCTGGCGCACGTCCTCCCGGGTCTGGTCGTCGGCGGTGGCGGTCAGCGCCAGCAGCGGCACTTCGGGGAACAGGCCCCGCAGCTCGCCGAGCTTCACGTACTCGGGGCGGAAGTCGTGCCCCCATTGGCTGACGCAGTGCGCCTCGTCGATCGCAAAGAGTGCGATCGGAAGGTCGCGCAGCATGTCGAGGAAGCCCGAGAGCATGAGCCGCTCCGGCGCCACGTACAACAAGTCGAGCCGACCGGCGCGCAGTTCGCGCAGCGTGTCCGAAGCGTCCTCGGCGGACAGCGACGAGTTCAGGCAGGCGGCGGCGACGCCGTTGGCCTGCAGCGCATCCACTTGGTCCTTCATCAGCGAGATGAGCGGCGAGACCACGACCGCGGTGCCGTGCCGGTGCAGGGCGGGCAGCTGGTAGCACAGCGACTTGCCGCCACCCGTGGGCATGAGCACGAAGGCGTCTCCGCCGGCCACGACGTGTTCGACGATCTCGCGCTGGTGCGGCCTGAACTCGTGGATCCCGAAGACGGTGCGCAGGGTGTGCATCATCGCGGTGGTATCGGTGCCTGCGGCCACGAGTTCCCTTCGGTGCGTGGGGCTTCAGCGTGCGCAGGCGACTATACGCGAGCGGTCTGACTCGGAACCTTACCGGCTACCGACCGGGATGACGCCTTCTTCCGGCCATCATCACTCCGATCAGGGGCACGGCGGATGCGAACATGAACACCCGCGCGAGGACCGGGGCTGCCGGGTAGAGCACGGCGCCGGCGACAAGGAGTGCCGCGAAGACGACGGCGCTGGCCACAGCCCTCGCAGCACGGGAGAGCTGGCGCACCTGCAGGTCCAGCATGGGGGTCTGAACGCTGAGGTCACCCCGCTCGATGGTGGCGAGGACGCGGTCTGCGCGGCCCGGAAGCCCCGCGACCACCTGCAGGATCTTCGACCCTTCTCCCAGAAGGGTGTCCCAGGTCGAACCTCCCTCCGCCCCGATGAGGCCCGTCGCGTAGGGGGCGATCGCACTCCAGATGTTGAACTCCGGATCGAGGCCCGAGCACATCCCCGAAAGGATCGCGAGCGAGCGCCCGAGCAGCAGCAGGTTCTCCGGCAACTGGAACGGCAGGTCCATCATGAGCTCCTGGAACTGGAGTCCGAAGCGCATCATCTCGCTGTGATCGATGTTCTTCAGATCGCCCATACTCATGCCGCCGAACCGCTCGAACGCCTGAATGCTCGCGCGCTCGATCAAACCGAGATCGGCGGTGGGCAGAAGCACGTCGAGGGTCTTGAACGCCTTCACGAGCCGCGCACCGTCTTGCGTGCCGATCGCCACGACGGCCTCGGTCAGGCCCAGGCGCAGGTTCTCAGGCACCCGGCCGACCATCCCGAAGTCGATGAACGTGAGCCGCCATTCGCGGTTCCCGCCGGCGTCGAACGTCTCGAGCGGGGCGACGAACAGGTTGCCCGGATGCGGGTCGGCGTGGAAGAAGCCGTCCTCGAAGATCTGCTTCATGTACGTGTCGAACAGCACCGACGCGACCTGCGCCGGATCGATGCCGGCGGCCCTGATCGCGTCGTGGTCGCCGAGCTTGATGGCCGACACATCCTCCAACGTGAGGACGCGGCGCGTTGTGAGGTCCCACACGACCTGCGGCACCTTGATCCGCTCGTCGGTCGCGAAGTCCGCAGCGAATGTCTCGGCGTTGTTGCCTTCCGCGAGGTAGTCGATCTCCTCACGGGTCGTCGTGGCGAACTCCTCGATGAGCGCGGGAACGTCGGCACGGTCGCGGACCGGCTTGTAGCGCTCGATCCAGCCGCCCACGCGGCGCAGGGCGGCGAGGTCGACTTCGACGATCTGCTCGATGTGGGGGCGCTGGACTTTGACGACGACGTCCGTGAGCCCGCCCTCGCCCGCGTTGGCGGGCAGAAGGCGGGCGCGGTGCACCTGGCCCAGCGACGCCGCTGCCACCGGGACCTCGTCGAACCAAGCGTAGGCCTGGTGCAGCGGCCACCCCAGCTCGGCCTCGGCCTGCATGCGGATCGCTGCGAACGTCTCCGGCGGGACCTCGTCCTGCAGCCCCGCCAGCTCGTCGGTGATCTCCGACGGGAGGATGTCGAGGCGCGCGGACAGGAACTGGCCCACTTTGATCATGAGACCGCCCATCCGCACCGCGAGCGCGCGGAAGCGCACCGCCGTGCGGCGGTTGCGCTCCGAGCGCGTGCGGCGGGCGTATGCACCCAAACCGATGCGGTGAGCGAACATCTCCCAGAAGATGAAGCCGGAGATCACGCGTCCGAAGAACAGCACGATCCGCCAGTAGCGGGCGCGCAGATGCGATGCGTTCAAAGCTGTCCTCCGGTGGCTAGTCCTCGGCGAGGATCGCGTAGAGCTTCTTGCGGGCGTCCGCGAGTACCTCGGTCGCAGCCGCGCGCTGGTCGGCCGACCCGTTCTTGCCGAGCTGGAAGACGGCATGCATGAGCTTGCCGGCCGCTTCGCGGTATCCGGCGATGCTCGGGTCACCCGCTGCGACTTCGGCCCAAGGAGCGGGCTGATCGGCCGTGGCCGCGACTGCAGCCACGCCGGCCTCTGTCAGGCTGAACACCTTCTTGCCGCCGGTCTCCTCGGCGATGATGAGGCCTTCGTCGGCGAGCAGCTGCAGGGTCGGATAGACCGAGCCGGCGCTGGGACTCCAGGTACCGCCGCTGCGAGCGGAGAGTTCCTGGATGATCTGGTAGCCGTGCATGGGCTGCTCGGAGAGCAGACGCAGCACCGCGTCGCGGATGTCGCCGCGACGGGCGCGCTGAGCGCCGAAGGCGCCGAACCCGTGCGCGGCCATGCCGAACGGGAACGTGTGAGCGTGGCCGTGCGGTGCGCCATGGGCATGGGGGTTGCGGCAGCGCCCGTCGTCGTTGTGGGATCCGTGCATCTCGATTCCTTTCGTCCAAAGGTTCTGCGATATATCGCTATATGTTGCGATAGTAGCATCGAGCGTGCCAAGACGCCCCGTGCCACGAGACGGAGGTCTGAGGTACGATACGGCTGCGCCGTCGGGGGACGGAAGACGCGCGCATCCACGTACGTACAGACCGGGGGAAGGGGCACCAAACCAATGAAACGCTTCACCATCTCTGGACGGCTCGCGCTGCTCATGGTCGCAGTCGTCGCGATGCTCGTCGCGCTGCCGGCCACCGCTTTCGCGGCGAAGGCCACGACGAAGATCGTCATCCCGAAGACGCTGCTCGCGAACCACGACACTCAGACCACGGGCCTGTGGCCCGAGGCGACGACGGCGAAGCTGCAGAAGAAGAGCGGCTCGAAGTACGTCGGCCTCAAAGGAACCGTCACCTACTGGTGGTGGGACGTGAACGCCGGCGACAACGGCGCGTACGTGAGCAAGCACACGTCCAAGTCCTCGAGCAGCGGCACATTCGCCGTGTCGTTCGGACATCGCGGCAAGTACAAGATGACCTTCTCCGGCTCGTCGACCACGAAGGCCTGCACCGCCTACACCTACGTCTATGAATCCGTCGGCGCTGAGCTCACCGAGCTCACGCCGTCGCTGGAGCTGGTGGGCAGCACCTACTACGCCGTCATCCGTTTGGGCGTGACGTGGAACCAGGCGGCCACCGACTGGTTCGACGACACGATGATGGTCTCGAACATGAACGTCCTCGAGAGCGACATCGATGACCCGAACTACACGCGCGGCCCGCTGCGTTTCCAGGACCACGAGATGTTCGAGCCGAGTGACAGCGTGGAGTTCCGTTACAAGATCGCCGGCTACGAAGCCGATCTGGCGTCGATGTACTCCACGTGCCGTGCCACCGGCTTCTCGGACAGTTACATCCTGGGTCCCGAAGACCCGACGACCATCGAGTGGACGGTCATCAAGCCGCTGTAGAGCGCGCAGACGGCCAACCGCCGAGTAGAAGAAGGGAAGGGCCGCCCCACCGGGGCGGCCCTTCCCTTTCGACGCCCACGGTCCGGGCGTCTCCCCGCCTACCTGACGGTCACGTAGTCGTATCCGCTGGACCACGTCGCGGCGTGCGCGCTGTCCGCGGGGGCGTACGCGCGCAGCCGCCACCTGCCGGTGTACGGCAGGCGCAGCGAGGCCGAGTACTTCGAATGGTCGGAATAGTTGCGCACCGAGACCTTCACGTAGCCGTACGGCTTCCATGCGCCATTCACACGGCGATACCGGTAGAGGCGCACCGCGGAGGTGGAGCCGGACGTGTGGCGGGGCCACAGGTAGCCGTACACCGTGCGCGAGCTGAACCTGTACATGATCGAGGGGGCCACCGGGTTCGAGACCTTCGCACGCGGCACGATCGCGATCGCGGAGCTCACGGCGCCCAGGTACGCGCCGGTGGTCGCGAACCTGACGCGGTAGTAGGTCTTGGAGCGTGGCCGAGCCGAGATGGAGAACGCTCCGTCGGCGCCCGTGACCGCGCCAAGAGCGGTGTCGGAGAACGTACGGTTGTCCGACGACGTCTGCAGCACGAGCGCCTGTCCGGGGACGCCTGCGCCTTCCGACGTGAGCGCACCCGCGACGATGTAGCGGTCGCCGTACTCATCGAGGGTGGCCGCGGAACTCGTCAGGCCGAGCGCGGTCGCGTTCTTGAG
>JAHEXP010000018.1 GCA_023252055.1 Coriobacteriia bacterium | reverse complement strand
CGGGACTGAGGCCGGTGCGCGAGCGCGTCCGCTTCTCACCCGCTCCCACCGGCGCGCTCCACCTCGGGGGCGCGCGCACCGCCCTGTTCAACGAACTCGTAGCCCACCGGGACGGCGGGACGTTCGTCGTCCGCTTCGAGGACACCGACGCTGAGCGCGCGGACGCCTCGCTCGAGCCGGGCATCCTCGAGGACCTGGCTTGGCTCGGTCTGCGGTGGGACGAGGGCGCGGACGTCGGCGGTCCGTACGGGCCGTACCGGCAGTCCGAGCGCGTCGCGGTCTACCGGAAGGCCCTCGACGGGCTCATCGCGGACGGCGCCGTCTACCGGTGCTTCTGCACCGAGGAGATCCTCGCGTCCGACAGGGCCGAGGACGCCGCTGAAGGTCGCGCTCCGCGCTACCGTGGCTCGTGCCGCACCCTTCCGAGCGAACAGGCCGAGGATCGGGCCGGCAGCGGCGAGGCGTTCTGCTGGCGCTTCGCCGTGCCGCCCGGCGAGACCCTGATCGTCGACGACGCGGTGCACGGGCCGGTTCGGTTCGACACGGCCGACATCGGCGACTTCGTCCTGGCGCGGTCGGACGGCGCAGTGCTGTACGACCTCGCGTGCGCGGTCGATGACGCGGCGATGGCGATCACGCTCGTGATCCGCGGCGACGACCACATCTCGAACACCCCCCGCCAACTACTGCTGCTGCGCGCGCTCGGGTCACCCGCGCCGAGGTACGCGCACGTGCCCCTCGTCATGGGCGCCGACGGCCGCCCCCTTTCCAAGTCTCGGGGCGCCGAGTCGCTCGCCTCGCTTCGGGCGCACGGGTTCCTCGCAGCGGCCGTCGTCAACCACCTCGCATTGCTCGGATGGTCGGATCCAGCCGGCCGCGAGGTCATGACACACGACGAACTCGCGGCGGCGTTCGGGCTCGGGCGGGTCTCGGGAGCGAGCCCCGCCCACGATCCTGCGCGTCTTCGCTGGCTCAACAAACGCCACATGGCGGCGCTGTCTCCCGAGCAGCGTGCAGCGACGGTCCTGCCGTTCCTGCCGGCGCTCCCAGGGGTCGACGGGCCGACCGCGGCGCGCTTGATCGCGGGTGACGTCGAGGTGGCGGGGGAGGCCGCCGCCCTCGTAGCCGGCATCGCATCCGCGCCGCCGGCGGACGAGGAGGCCACCGTCGCGCTCGCTTCCGCGTCGGCCAGGGCAGCGCTTCAGACCGCCCTGCAGGCGCTCGCTGAGACCGGGGACCCGGAGGCCGTGCGCGTGGCCTTCAAGGAGGCGGGGCTTCCCGCGAAGGAGGCGATGCCGGCGGTCCGGGCGGCGCTGACCGGCCGGGCGCATGGCCTGCCACTCGCCACCGTCATAGAGCTTCTCGGGGTGGACGGTTCGTGCGAGCGAATCCGACGCGCGCTCGCGTAGGTGACGCGGACGGCGGTCGCTGGGTACACTGACCGCAACCCGTGCGTCCGGCGCGGATGCACGCATCGACCCTTTCCACACTCCCGGCGGCAGGCGGCTTCCCGTGTTCGATCGGCTCAAGTGCGACATAGCGGCGGTCATGGAGCGCGATCCTGCGGCCACATCGCCCATCGCCGCGTACCTGATGTACCCCGGCCTCAAGGCCGTCCGATGGCATCGCCGCACCCACAAGCTCTATCTCGGTGGCCACCTGTTCCTCGCACGGGCGATCAGCCAGTGGGTCCGTCACCGCACCGGCATCGAGATCCACCCCGGGGCCACGATCGGGGAGGGCCTGTTCATCGACCACGGCATGGGCGTCGTGATCGGTGAGACGACGATCATCGGCAAGGACGTGACGATCTATCAGGGTGTCACTTTGGGGGGCACCGGCAAGGAACGCGGTAAGCGACACCCCACGATCGAGGACTGCGTCGTGATCGGTGTGGGCTCGACGGTGCTCGGAGACATCACGATCGGCCGCGGCAGCAAGGTCGGTGGCGGAGCGGTCGTCGTCAACAACGTGCCGCCGAACTGCACGGTCGTGGGCGTTCCCGGTCGCGTGGTCGTGCGTGAGGGCGCGCGCGTCGATGTCGTCGACCTCCACCATGAGGATCTACCCGACCCGGTGGTCGAGATGCTGCGCTGCATCCAGCACAGGATCGACCGCATCGATGCGCGCCTGACGCGCGACGAGAGCGCGACTCCGGGGCTCGCAAAGCCGTCCGGGCCAGCCACCGCCGAAGCCGGTTCCGGGACGGACGCCGGCCCCGACCGGATCGAGCCTGGGTCAGCATGCGACCTGTCGCCCGTCCCCGTGCTCGTTCCCACCACTCCCGTGAAGGAAGACCAGTGACGCTGCGCCTCTACAACACCCTCGCCCGGTCCAAGCAGGACTTCTCCCCGCGTGACGAGGGCAAGGTCTCGATGTACGTGTGCGGCCCGACGGTCTACAACCACATCCATATCGGCAACGCCCGCACGTTCCTGTCCTTCGACCTCATCCGCCGCTACCTCGAGCATCGCGGCTACGACGTCAGGTTCGTCCAGAACATCACGGATGTGGACGACAAGATCATCCGCGCGGCGAACGATGCGGGCGTGCCGGCCGCCGAGATCGCGGCCACCTATTCGGCCGCGTTCCTGAAAGCCATGAGTGATCTGGGCGTCGAGCCCCCGAGCGCCCAGCCCCGCGCGACCGAGACGATCCCCGAGATGATCGGGATGGTCGAGACGCTCATCGAACGCGGCTTCGCGTACGCCGTCGACGGCGACGTGTACTTCTCCGTGCGTTCCTTCCCCGGGTACGGGAAGCTATCCGGCCGAGACATCGACGACCTTGAGTCGGGCGCCCGTGTCGAGGTCGACGAACGCAAGCACGACCCGCTGGACTTCGCGCTGTGGAAGTCTGCGAAACCGGGCGAGCCGCACTGGCCCAGCCCGTGGGGAGAGGGCCGTCCCGGATGGCACCTTGAGTGCTCGGTGATGTCGGAGATGGAGCTCGGCGTGCCGTTCGACATCCACGGCGGGGGCAGCGACCTCGTCTTCCCGCACCACGAGAACGAACTTGCCCAGTCGGAGGCAGCGACCGGCCGTCCGTTCGCGAGTTACTGGTTGCACGGAGGCATGCTCAACATCAACGCCGAGAAGATGTCGAAGTCGCTCGGCAACTTCACGCTGCTCAAGGACGTGTTGGAGGCCTACCCGGCCCCGGTCCTGCGCCTGTTGATGCTGCAGACGCACTACCGCAGCCCGCTGGACTTCTCCACCGAAAGGCTCGAGGAGGCGAGCACCGCCTATGAGCGGTTCGCGAACCTCGTACGCACGATCCGCTGGCACCGTGCCCGCCCCGCGGCCGGCGCCGGAGCTCCCGAGGGCGAGCGCGCCGCGCTCGAGCTGGCGGTCACCGATGCGCGCACGCGCTTCGAGGCCGACATGGAGGACGACTTCAACAGCGCAGGCGCGCTCGGAGGACTCTTCGAGCTCGCGCGCTCCGCCAACGGTTTCCTGTCCGCCAACGACGCAGCCCTCGCGCCTGACGATCTCGCGATCATCGCGGATGTCGAGACGACCGTCGTCGATCTCCTCGGCGTTCTCGGCGTGACGCTGCCCGCTGACGAGTCCGTTCCCGAGCTGCCCGAGGGTGTCGTCTCCCTCTCCCGTGACGTGGCGGGATACGAGGGAACGGACCGGGACGAGGCAGCCGATGCGATCCTCGCCGCGCGCGCCACCGCGCGCGCCGAGAAGGACTGGGCACGTGCCGACGCGATCCGCGACGGCCTTACCGCCCTCGGCGTCCGCATCGAGGACACCGCTGCGGGTGCCCGCGTCACCGTCTCGGAGAGCTGAGGCCCGCCGATGGAGGACCGAGTCGAGGGCCGCAACGCGGTCACCGAGCTGCTTGCCAGCGGACGCCGCATCCTGCGCTTCTTCGTGCTCGAAGGGGCGCGTCCCGGCGATCCGCTGGCCGCATTGGCCGCCGAAGCGCGCGCCCACGGCGTTCGCGTCGAGCCGGTGTCCCGCAAGGAGCTGGACCGGATGAGCGAGCGGGGGGCGCATCAAGGCGTGGTCGCGGTCGTCGAGCCGTTCCGCTACTCGAACCTCGACGAGATACTCAAGGCGTCGGCGGGCAAGCCCTGCAGCCTGCTCATCGTGCTCGACCACGTGACCGATCCGGGCAACCTCGGCGCCATCGTCCGTACGGCCGAGGTCGTCGGAGCGGGCGGCGTCATCGTTCCCAAGGACCGCGCCGCCGCCATGACCGCTTCGGCGCTCAAAGCAGCGGCGGGTGCGGCCGAACACATGCCGATCTGCCGCGCCGCGAACATCACCCAGGTCCTGGAGCGCTGCAAGCAGGACGGGTATTGGGTCGCCGGGGCTTCCGAGAAGGCGAAGGTCTTGGCGTGGGACGCACCGCTTGAGGGCCGCATCGTGCTCGTGATGGGCGCGGAAGGCAGCGGTCTGGCGCGGCTCACGGAGCGCACCTGCGATCTCCTCGTGCGGCTGCCCGTTTCCGGCCACGTGGATTCGCTCAACGTTTCCGCCGCGACTGCCGTGCTCGCCTACGAGTGGCTCCGCCGCTGCCCCCGCGGCTGACCCGGGGATGGCTGCTCGTCTGATCATCGACGGCTACAACCTGCTGCGAAGCACCGCCCGGTATGCGGAGGACGTCGACCGCGATCTGGACTCCGCTCGTGAGCGCCTCATCGCCGACGTCGGCGCCCGGGCGGGCGAGGGTCAGGACGTGACCGTCGTGTTCGACGGCGGGAACAATCCGCATTCCGACGGCCAGCCCCGCCTGCACGGGGGCATCACCGTCATCTTCTCCCCGGCCGGAACCGACGCCGACTCCGTCATCGAGTCTCTCGCGGCTGCCGCCCGTGAAGCGGGGGAGGACACCGAGGTCGTCACCTCGGACGTCGCGACACGCTGGACGTCCGTCGGAGGTCCGGTCGTAGTGACGCGCGCCTCGACCTTCGCGCGGGAGCTCGCATCCGACGATGCCGAATGGCGCGAACAGCGCGATGCGGCCGCGCACGGAAAGGCGACCGTTTCCGATAGACTGGCCGACGACGTCAGGCAGCAGCTCGACCGGCTTGCCGGTCGTCGGCGGCCATCGCAGCGGTGATCCGGCGCGCAACGAGCCGCGATGCTGGCCGCGCCGGCGCCACGGGCATGCACCGCTCGCCCGCCGGAGCGACCGGTCAGGCGCTGGGGCGTCCTTCCAGCGCGGCTCCGTCGCCTTTCGCGCCCCTGCTCCTGCTTTCTCGTTGACAAGTGTCCGCCACTCACGCTAGCGTCCGTGGTGCCGTGGGTCGCCGGGGGCGGACGGCATCAGGGGTACGTGGGGTTTCTAAGTCAGGCTTGTGGGGTATGTGTGGGGGTTCCGTTCCTGCCGGGGAGGTCCAAGGAATGGGTTCAAGCGGGAGCATGGTTCGTCGCGTGGGCGCGGAGACCGAGGTCGAGATGATCCTGGCCGCGCAGGCCGGTGACGAGCGAGCGTCGTTCGCGCTCGTCACGAAGTACCGCAGTTTCGTCCGCTGCAAGGCCAGGAGCTACTTCCTCGCCGGAGCGGACCGCGACGACGTGGTGCAGGAGGGCATGATCGGCCTGTACAAGGCGATCCGCGACTTCCGCCCCGAGCGCCAGACGTCGTTCCGCTCGTTCGCTGAGTTGTGCGTCACGCGCCAACTCATCACGGCCATCAAGACCGCCAGCCGCCAGAAGCACACGCCGCTCAACACCTACATCTCGCTCCACCGCCCCGCCGCGGCCGAGGACGAGGGCGATCGCGTGCTCTCCGACATCCTCGCCGCCCGCGAGGTGTGCGATCCCGCTGAGGTCGTGATCTCCGCTTGGGAGGCTGCGAGCATCAAGGAAGGGTTCATCGGGGCCCTGTCCGGGTTCGAGTCCGACGTTCTGCGCCTCTACGTGGAGGGCAGCTCCTACAGCGAGATCGCGGACGAACTCGGTCGCCACTCGAAGGCGGTCGACAACGCGTTGCAACGCGTGAAGCGCAAGGTCGAGCTCCAGATCCAGCGCTGTCGCGCCTGCTGAGGCACACTGTCCAGCGGCTTCCCGGGCATGTCTCGTTCGGCCCGGCACTTTCCTGATGCACGCGGGGCGCCGATACGGCAGAATGTGTCGCGCGCCGGCGTAGCTCAGTTGGTAGAGCAATCGCCTTGTAAGCGATAGGTCATCGGTTCGAGTCCGATCGCCGGCTCCATGTACTTCCTACGTCGCACACCGGCCCTGATCACGGTGCCCGGCGACCGCTCGGCGGCCGCGCCGACCGTCCGACGCAATGGACACGCCCGGTGCCGTTGCCGTCGTTGACAGTCATCGGGGCAGGCGGGTAGTATTCACTCGCCTTTTCGCAGGGGTTCTAAGTTCGACCTTGACATCGCGAATATGGCTTTTTGTTTGTGTGGGGGTGTGCCCGAGTGGCTAAAGGGGACGGGCTGTAAACCCGTTGGCTACGCCTACCCAGGTTCGAATCCTGGCGCCCCCACCACACGCCCACATAGCTCAGTTGGCAGAGCACTTCCTTGGTAAGGAAGAGGTCACCGGTTCGAGTCCGGTTGTGGGCTCCACGAGTATTCACCGGATCTGAGCAGGCGTACGCGCAAAGAGCGCGCGTGCGCTGCGGGCCGGTCACGAGTAATGTGGCGGTGTAGCTCAGTTGGTTTAGAGCACGCGGTTCATACCCGCGGAGTCGCTGGTTCGAGTCCAGCCACCGCTACCAAGGTCATCCACGCCCGAGCCCGACGGCCGGTCGTAGATACGAATCACGGCAGCACGACCGCATGCAGTCCGAAGAAGCCGGCCGTCACCCGGCAGCGGGCGTCCGGGACTCACGAGAGTGACCGGTCCGCCCAGCGTCACCCTTGAAGGAGGAGACACACATGGCGAAGAAGAAGTTCGAGCGCAACAAGTTGCACGTCAACGTCGGCACCATCGGCCACGTCGACCACGGCAAGACCACGCTGACCGCCGCTATCACGCAGCGCCAGGCATCGAAGGGCTTCGCAGACTTCACGCCGTTCGACCAGATCGACAAGGCTCCGGAAGAGCGCGAGCGCGGCATCACCATCGCCATCGCGCACGTCGAGTACGAGACCGAGAACCGTCACTACGCGCACGTCGACTGCCCGGGCCACGCCGACTACGTGAAGAACATGATCACCGGTGCCGCGCAGATGGACGGCGCTATCCTGGTCGTGTCCGCCGCCGACGGCCCCATGCCCCAGACCCGTGAGCACATCCTGCTCGCCCGTCAGGTCGGCGTTCCCTACATCGTCGTGTACCTGAACAAGTGCGACATGGTCGACGACCCGGAGCTCATCGAGCTCGTCGAGATGGAAGTCCGCGAGCTGCTCGACGAGTACGAGTTCCCGGGCGACGACACCCCGATCATCCGCGGCTCGGCGCTCAGGGCGCTCGAGGGCGATGAGGAGTGGAACAAGTCGATCGACGAGCTCATGAACGCCATCGACACGTTCATCCCGGATCCCGTCCGCGACCTCGACAAGCCGTTCCTGATGGCCGTCGAAGACGTCTTCACGATCACCGGCCGTGGCACCGTCGCCACCGGTCGTGTCGAGCGCGGCGTGGTCAAGGTCGGCGACGAGGTCGAGATGGTCGGTATCCACCCGGAGACCCGCAAGACCGTCGTGACCGGCGTCGAGATGTTCCGCAAGCTGCTCGACCAGGCGCAGGCCGGCGACAACATCGGCGTGCTGCTCCGTGGCGTTGGCCGTACCGAGATCGAGCGCGGTCAGGTCATCTGCAAGCCGGGCTCCATCACCCCGCACACCGAGTTCACCGGCCAGGTCTACATCCTGACCAAGGAAGAAGGCGGCCGTCACACCCCGTTCTTCGACGGGTACCGTCCGCAGTTCTACTTCCGCACCACCGACGTCACCGGCATCGCGCACCTGCCGGAGGGCACCGAGATGGTCATGCCCGGCGACAACGTCGAGGTCAAGGCCGAGCTCATCAACCCGATCGCGATGGAGGAGGGCCTCCGCTTCGCTATCCGCGAGGGTGGCCGCACCGTCGGCTCGGGCAAGGTCAGCACCATCATCAAGTAGTTCGACCTTCAAACGCGTCACCAACGCGCATAGAGGGGGCCCGGCCTATTATGGGTCGGGCCCCCATCGCCCGCTTTACGAGTGGTTTGACACCTCTCGAAATCGGGTGGTAGATTACCCTACCGTCCCCGGCCCGCCCCACTGGCTTCCGGGTGAGACAGGGCCTTTCGGGAGGAAGCGATACCATGAGGACGCTCGTCACGCTCGCCTGCACGGAGTGCAAGCGTCGTAACTACACGACGAAGAAGAACAAGCAGAACAACCCGGAGCGCATCGAGTACAAGAAGTACTGCAAGTGGTGCCGCTGCCACACGGTGCACAAGGAAACGCGCTAGTACGTACGTGCTCGTGCTCGGCGCGCAGTGATCTAGGCCAGTAGCTCCAATGGTAGAGCGCCGGTCTCCAAAACCGGATGTTGGGGGTTCGAGTCCCTCCTGGCCTGCCACCTGACACCAACCCGGTCACCCGCACGCGACTGAAGCGGGACCGGTCCGCAACCCAAGGAAGTAGCCGCGCAGAGGTACGTCGCGAGGCGCCGAGAGGACGGTACGACGAGATGGCCCAGCAGAGCGTGAAGGCGGTCAAGCCGAGCGCATGGCAGCGCCTGATGCGTTACTTCGGCGATGTGAGGGCAGAGCTGCGCCGCGTGGTCTGGCCGACGCGCGCCGAGATCATCAGCTCGTCGTGGATCGTCGTCATCACGCTGGCGATCTTCATCGTTCTGATCGCCACGTTCGACTTCTTCTCCTCGCAGATCATCGGCTTCCTCGCACAGGTCGGAGGCTAGACGATGGCCAAGCGTTGGTACGTCATCCACACCTACTCGGGCTACGAGAACAAGGTCAAGACAAACCTCGAGCACCGCATCGAGTCGATGAGCATGGCCCACAAGATCTTCGACATCTTCATCCCGAAAGAGACCGTCACCGAGATCAAGCAGGGTGGCAAGAAGGTCACGTCGGACAAGAAGGTGTTCCCGGGCTACATCCTCGTCGAGATGCAGCTCGACGACGACAGCTGGTACGTCGTGCGCAACACGCCCGGCGTCACCGGGTTCGTCGGCAGCCAGGGCAAGCCGGTCGCGCTGTCGCGCGACGAGGTGAAGCGGATCAAGGGCACCACGGGCATCCAGGCGGGCAAGCCCAAGTCGTTCACGGAGTTCCACGAGGGGATGGCGGTCAAGGTGACCTCCGGTCCGCTCGCAGAGTTCGACGGCAACATCGCCGAGGTCAACGCCGACCAGGGCAAGCTCAAGGTCATGGTGTCGATCTTCGGCCGCGAGACGCCGGTCGAGCTCGGGTTCGATCAGGTCGCAAAGCTGTAGATCTTTCACACCGGGCAAGAGCGGTGGCCCGCCGGCGGGAGTGATGCCCCAGCCGGGCTTCTCAGGCCGAAGCACCGAGACGCACGGTTGTACCGAATGCACGAGTACGGACACTTGAAGAGGCGCCGACACGCGCCGACGACACAAGGATCGGATGTAAGAGATCATGGCCAAGAAAGTCGCCGGCTTCATCAAGCTGCAGATCCCGGCCGGTCAGGCCAACCCGGCACCGCCGGTCGGCCCCGCGCTGGGTCAGCACCAGGTCAACATCATGCAGTTCTGCCAGGCGTTCAACGCCCAGACGCAGGGCTCCATGGGCACCATCACGCCTGTCGAGATCACCGTCTACGAAGACCGCTCGTTCACCTTCGTGACCAAGACCCCGCCGGCGGCGTACCTGCTCAAGCAGGCCGCGGGCGTGGACAAGGGTTCGGGCGCCCCCAACCGTGACAAGGTCGCCACCGTCACGCGCGACCAGGTCCGCCAGATCGCCGAGACGAAACTCGTCGACCTGAACGCGAACGACATCGATGCCGGGATGAAGATCATCGCGGGCACCGCACGCTCGATGGGCATCACGGTCGTCGACTAACGGCGACCGAGCACGGCCGGAGGCCCGCCGGGCCGCCGTGGAAGAACGCGTGGGAGGGCCGGGAGGCCCGTGCAACCACTGGAGGTAGCGGGACATGAAGGAAGGCAAGAAGCTGCGCGAGGCGCGCGCCAAGTTCGACAAGGACACGATCCACTCGCCGCTCGAGGCGATCAAGCTCGCCGCCGAACTCGCTCCGGCGAAGTTCGACGAGACGGTCGAGGCGCACTTCCGTCTCGGCATCGACACCCGCCAGGCGGACCAGCAGGTCCGCGGCTCCGTGTCGCTCCCCAACGGCACCGGCAAGTCCGTGCGCGTCGCGGTGTTCGCATCCGGTGACAAGGCCCGCGAGGCGGAAGCTGCAGGCGCCGACGTCGTCGGCGACGACGACCTGATCGAGAAGATCAGCGGCGGTTTCCTGGACTTCGACGCCACCGTCGCGACCCCCGACATGATGGCCAAGGTCGGCCGTCTCGGTAAGGTCCTCGGCACCCGCGGCCTCATGCCGAACCCGAAGCTCGGCACGGTGACGATGGACGTCGCCCGCGTCGTCAAGGAGCTCAAGGCCGGCAAGGTCGAGTACCGCGCCGACAAGTTCGGCATCGCGCACGTCGGCATCGGCAAGGTCTCGTTCGACACCGCCAAGCTCGTCGAGAACTACGGTGCGGTGCTCGATGAGATCGTCCGTGCGAAGCCGGCCGTGGCCAAGGGCAAGTACCTGAAGTCCATCACGATCGCGACCACGATGGGCGCAGGCATCAAGGTCGACACCACTCGTACCCGCAACCTGCTGGAGGACTAGCAGCCCTCCGTTCTCCGGAGCGCTTGCCGCACCGGCGCGCGGGTGGTAGGGTACGCCACGCACGTATTTGACATCACGCGATACCGACCGACAGACACCGGAGACAGCCGGTGCCCGGATGTGAGGTCCGGGCCTAAGGGGAACAGACCAGGTTCCCGCCAGCCGAGGTGGATGTCCATGAGCACTCGAGTCGCCTGCGCCAAGGGCACCGGGTGCGCGACGACCAGTAATCGTCCATGGCCTCCGCCGAGTTCCTTCGGTGGAGGCCATGCGCTTTTCCCGGCACGCGCCGGGGCGCAGGCCACCGCCAGCCGTTGCAGCTCAAGAGAGCCAGGCGCGGCACGAAGTAGCGGCGGTCTCGCGAACGAAAGGAGGGAAGACCAACACATGCCCAACGAACACAAGATCGAAGAAGTAGCCGAGATCAAGGACCGGTTCGCTCGCGCATCCGCAGTGATGCTCGCGGACTACCGTGGACTCACGGTCAAGGAGATGCAGGCGCTCCGCACCAAGCTTCGTGAGGCGGGCGCAGAGCTGCGTGTGTACAAGAACACGCTCGCTCAGATCGCGATGCGCGAACTGGCGCTCCCGGACCTCGGCGAGCTTCTCGATGGCCCGACGGCGTTCCTGTTCTCGTACGGCGATCCGGTGGCTCCGGCAAAGGCGCTCGTCGACTTCACCAAGGACCACAAGGTCCTCGCGGTGAAGGGCGGCTTCGTCGACAGCACCGTCACCACCGCCGAAGGTATCGTGGCTCTCGCCTCGCTGCCGTCCCGCGAGGTGCTCATCGCCAAGCTCCTCGGCACGATGCTCAACCCGCTCGTCGGTTTCACTCGGGTGCTCAACGGCCCCGTCGAAGCGTTCGCACGCACCGTCCAGGCTGTGGCGGACCAGAAAGCGGCCGCCTAGCCCGGCCCACGTATCGCCAGACATGCGGGGCCGCGAAGCGTGCCACCGCAGCATGACAAGAAGGAGAAACACATCATGGCTGCACTCACCAATGAGGAGATCCTCGAGGCTATCAAGGTCAAGCCTGCGCTGGAGCTCTCCGAGCTCGTCAAGATGATGGAGGAGACCTTCGGCGTCTCCGCCGCCGCTCCGGTCGCCGTGGCCGCTGCCGGCCCCGCCGCCGAGGCCGCCCCGGCCGAGGAGAAGGACAGCTTCGACGTCATGCTCACCAACGTCGGCGCCAACAAGATCTCCGTCATCAAGGTCGTTCGCGAGATCGTCCCGGGCCTGGGTCTCAAGGAGGCCAAGGATCTCGTCGAGGCCGCCCCGACCGCAGTGGTCACCGGCGCCAACAAGGACGATGCCGCCAAGGCCAAGGCCAAGCTCGAAGAGGCCGGCGCGACCGTCGAGGTCAAGTAACTCCTCGTCGCTACATGTTCGTGGGGCCGGGTGCCTTGCGCGCCCGGCCCCACATCCATCTCCGCTGTCAGCTACGCAGCCGGCGGGGAACAGAACGAAAAAGGGCGTGAAACGGGTTGACCGTCCCATGCCCCTAGCATAGACTGTTCGTTTGCCGCGCTATGTATCTTAGCCCCACGACCGGAGGAGGAATCACCTGGTGGCCCGTGGAGCCGATTCCCGTGTTGTCCAGGCTGGTCTTCGCCAGCGACGCACCTTTGCGAAGATCCCTGAGGTGCTGGACGTACCTAATCTTATCGCGCTTCAGCGCGATAGCTTCAAGTGGTTTCTGGAGGAGGGTCTGCACGAGACCTTCCACGACATATCGCCGATCGAAGACTTCACCGGGAACCTCGCGGTGGAATTCGGCGCGCACGAGTTCGGCGACCCCAAGTACTCCGTAGAGGAGTGCAAGGAAAAGGACATGTCCTACCAGGCGCCGCTCTTCGTCGACGTGTCGTTCGTCAACCGTGAGACCGGCGAGTTCAAGGAGCAGCAGGTCTTCATGGGCGATTTCCCGCTCATGACCGACCGCGGCACCTTCGTCATCAACGGCACCGAACGCGTCGTCGTGAGCCAGCTCGTCCGCTCGCCGGGCGTCTACTACTCGGAGGAGCGCGACAAGACCTCCGACAAGGCGATCTATACGACCAAGGTCATCCCGGCCCGAGGCGCCTGGCTCGAGCTTGAGACCGACCGTCGTGACGTCGTGTCCGTGCGCATCGACCGCAAGCGCAAGCAGCCGGTCACCGTGCTGCTCAAGGCGCTCGGCATCGCCGAGACGCGCGACGAGATCCTCGAGATCCTCGGGGACTCCGAGTGCATCAAGCGCACGCTCGAGAAGGACTACACCGAGAACCGCGAAGAGGCGCTGATCGAGATCTACAAGCGCCTCCGCCCGGGCGAGCCCCCCACCGTCGAGTCCGCACGGTCGCTGCTCGACGGCCTGTTCTTCAACGCGCAGCGCTACGATCTCGCCAAGGTCGGTCGCTACAAGGTCAACACCAAACTCGGCGTCAATCTGCCGGTCGAGCAGTCCACGCTCACGAGCGAGGACGTACTCGCCGCAGTCAAGTACCTCGTGCACCTGTGGGAGGGCGACGCCGGCTACGCCGTCGACGACATCGACCACCTTGGCAACCGCCGCATCCGCACGGTCGGCGAGCTCATCCAGAACCAGTTCCGGATCGGTCTCGCCCGTATGGAGCGTGTTGTCCGCGAGCGCATGACGACGCAGGACGTGGAGCAGATCACGCCGCAGTCGCTCATCAACATCCGGCCGATCGTGGCCTCGATCAAGGAGTTCTTCGGGTCCAGCCAGCTCTCGCAGTTCATGGACCAGACGAACCCTCTCGCAGGCCTGACGCACAAGCGCCGTTTGAACGCCCTCGGCCCCGGCGGCCTCTCCCGTGAGCGCGCGGGCTTCGAGGTCCGCGACGTGCACCCGTCACACTACGGCCGCATGTGCCCGATCGAGACCCCTGAAGGCCCGAACATCGGTCTCATGGGTTCGCTCGCCACGTTCGCGCGGATCAACGAGTACGGGTTCATCGAGACCCCGTACCGCAAGGTCACGGGCGGCAAAGTCACGGACGACATCGACTACCTGACCGCCGACCGCGAGGATCTGCACAACATCGTCCAGGCGAACGAGGTCTTCGACCAGAAGACCCGCAAGTTCGATCGCCCGCGCGTGCTGTGCAGGATGAAGGGCGGCGACCCGGAGGAGATCGATCCGAAGGACGCCGGATACATGGACGTGTCCCCGCGCCAGATGGTCTCCGTCGCGACCGCGCTCATCCCGTTCCTCGAGCACGACGACGCCAACCGCGCACTGATGGGCGCGAACATGCAGCGTCAGGCGGTTCCGCTCCTTCGCCCGAAGGCGCCGCTCGTCGGCACCGGCATGGAGCACCGCGCCGTGGTCGACACCGGTGAGATCGTGCGCTGCAAGCGCGCCGGCGTCGTGGAGCACGTCGACAGCCACCTCGTGGCCGTGCGCGTGTCGGACGGTGCGCTGGATGAGTACCACCTGCCGAAGTTCATGCGTTCCAACCAGGGCACCTGCATCAACCACCGCCCGGTGGTCGCCATCGGCCAGAGCATCGACATCGATGACGTGCTGGCGGACGGCCCCTCCACCGAGCAGGGCGAGCTGGCGCTCGGCACGAACCTCCTCGTCGCGTTCATGCCGTGGGAGGGCTACAACTACGAGGACGCGATCATCCTCTCCGAGCGCATCGTCAAAGAGGACATGCTCACCTCGATCCACATCGAGGAGTATGAAGTCGAGGCGCGCGACACCAAGCTCGGGCCCGAGGAGATCACCCGCGAGATCCCGAACGTCGGCGAGGACGTGCTCGCACATCTCGACGAGGACGGCATCATCCGCGTAGGCGCCGAGGTGTTCGCCGGCGACGTGCTCGTGGGCAAGGTCACCCCGAAGGGCGAGACCGAGCTGACGGCGGAAGAGCGCCTGCTGCGCGCGATCTTCGGCGAGAAGGCGCGCGAAGTGCGCGACACCTCGCTCAAGGTCCCGCACGGTGAGACCGGCCGCGTCATCTCCGTTCAGAAGTTCAGCCGTGACAACGGCGACGACCTGTCGCCCGGCGTCAACGAGCTGGTCCGCGTGTACGTCGCGCAGAAGCGCAAGATCAACGAGGGCGACAAGCTCGCCGGACGCCACGGCAACAAGGGTGTCATCTCCAAGATCCTGCCGGTCGAGGACATGCCGTTCCTGGCTGATGGTCGCCCGGTCGACATCATCCTGAACCCGCTCGGCGTCCCGTCCCGTATGAACATCGGTCAGCTGCTCGAGACCCACCTGGGTTGGGCGGCGTTCGTCGGCTGGTCCGACGACGACAAGCAGAAGGACGCCGTCGAAGGCGGCATCTACTGCGCGACGCCTGTGTTCGACGGTGCCCGCGAGAACGAGATCGAGGACGTGCTCCAGGCGTCGGACCGCAACGCGATGCTTCGCGCCGAAGCACGCTACGGCAAGCTGGCGCACGCAGATATGGTTCCGTCGGTGGAGCGCACCGGTAAGTCGCGTCTGTACGACGGGCGCACCGGCGAGCCGTTCCGCGAGGACATCACGGTCGGCCAGATCTACATCCTGAAGCTGCTCCACCTCGTCGACGACAAGATCCACGCCCGTTCGACCGGCCCGTACTCGCTCATCACCCAGCAGCCGCTCGGTGGTAAGGCGCAGTTCGGTGGCCAGCGCTTCGGAGAGATGGAAGTGTGGGCCCTGTACGCGTACGGCGCCGCCTACGTGCTCCAGGAGATCCTCACGATCAAGTCCGACGACGTCGTCGGCCGCGTCAAGGCGTACGAGGCGATCGTCAAGGGCGAGAACATCCCCGAACCGGGCATCCCTGAGTCGTTCAAGGTGCTCGTCAAAGAGATGCAGTCGCTGTGCCTCGACGTTGAGATCATCTCGGAGTCCGGCGAGGAGATCGAACTCAAGGAGGACGAGGAAGACGTCTTCAAGACGGCCGAGGAGCTCGGGCTCGACCTGTCCGGTATCGGTGAGGCCCGCTTGGCCGAGGAGACCGCGCTCGACGAGCTGCCCGAACTCGAAGACGACGACCTCGAGATCTCGCTCGACGATCCGTTCTCCGGTGTCGAAGCGGACGTGCAGGAGTAAGTACCGAAAGCTCGTGGAATCGGCCCGGCCGGGCCGCTCGCAACAGTGGTGAACCGGCCGGCCGGGCCGTTGAATTTAGGAGGAAACGTTGCTCGACGTCGACGTGAACAACTTCGATCGGCTGCGGATCGGTCTGGCTTCCTCCGAGCAGATCCGTCAGTGGTCGCGCGGCGAGGTCAAGAAGCCGGAGACGATCAACTACCGCACGCTCAAGCCTGAGAAGGACGGACTCTTCTGCGAGAAGATCTTCGGTCCGACGAAGGACTGGGAGTGCAACTGCGGCAAGTACAAGCGTGTCCGCTTCAAGGGCATCATCTGCGAG
Source organism: Coriobacteriia bacterium (assembly GCA_023252055.1). Classification (GTDB taxonomy): domain Bacteria; phylum Actinomycetota; class Coriobacteriia; order Anaerosomatales; family PALSA-660; genus PALSA-660. The sequence goes on along the minus strand of JAHEXP010000018.1, from coordinate 13,531 downwards.
CGCTGCGGCGTCGAGGTGACGCGTGCGAAGGTGCGCCGTGAGCGCATGGGGCACATCGAGCTCGCCGCTCCGGTCAGCCACATCTGGTACTTCAAGGGCGTTCCGAGCCGCTTGGGCTACCTGCTGGACATCGCGCCCAAGGACCTCGAGAAGGTCTTGTACTTCGCCAGCTACATCATCGCCTCGGTCAACGATGAGGACCGCGAGGCCGATCTCGTCATGCTCAAGGACGAGTTGGACTCGGATGTCGGCAACCTCGATTCCGAAAAGGCCGAGGAGGTCCGCGCCCTCGAAGAGGAGCGGGACCGCCGCATCGCCGTGCTCAAGGGCGAGACCGAGCCCGGACCGGGCGAGGTCATCGACGAGTCGGTGCCGATCGCAGACCAGATCAAGAAGATCGAGTCGGAGGCCAAGCGCGACCTCTCCGACTTCGACGAGGAGTACGAGGACCGTCGCGAGCTGCTCAAGGACACGTACGACGCGTTCGCCAAGCTGACGCCGAAGACGCTCATCGCCGATGAGACTCTGTACCGCGAGATGAAGGTCCGCTACGGCAACTACTTCCGCGGCGGCATGGGCGCCGAGGCGGTCAAGGACCTGCTCGAGTGCGTGAACCTCGACGACCTTGCCCAGGAGCTTCGCGACATCATCCGTGACGGCAAGGGGCAGAAGCGCCAGAAGGCGATCAAGCGTCTCAAGGTCGTCGCCGCGTTCAAGGGCTCGAAGAACAAGCCCGAGTGGATGATCCTCGACGCGGTGCCGGTCATCCCGCCGGATCTGCGCCCGATGGTGCAGCTCGACGGTGGACGATTCGCCACCTCCGACCTCAACGACCTCTACCGTCGCGTCATCAACAGGAACAACCGCCTCAAGCGGCTCTTGGACCTCGGCGCGCCGGAGATCATCGTCAACAACGAGAAGCGGATGCTGCAGGAGGCCGTCGACGCGCTCTTCGACAACGGCCGTCGCGGCCGTCCCGTCACCGGTCCCGGCAACCGTCCCCTGAAGTCGATCTCCGACATGCTCAAGGGCAAGCAGGGGCGCTTCCGCCAGAACCTGCTCGGCAAGCGCGTCGACTACTCCGGCCGTTCGGTCATCGTGGTCGGCCCTGAGCTCAAGCTGCACCAGTGCGGCCTGCCGAAGATCATGGCGCTCGAGCTGTTCAAGCCGTTCGTGATGAAGCGCCTCGTCGACCTCGACCTGGCCCAGAACATCAAGAGCGCCAAGCGCATGGTCGACCGTCAGCGCCCAGCTGTGTGGGACGTGCTCGAGGAGGTCATCCGTGACCACCCCGTGCTGCTGAACCGCGCACCGACGCTGCACCGCCTCGGCATCCAGGCGTTCGAGCCGGTCCTCGTAGAGGGCAAGGCCATCAGACTGCACCCGCTCGTCTGCACCGCGTTCAACGCAGACTTCGACGGCGACCAGATGGCGGTCCACCTGCCTCTGTCGACCGAGGCGCAGGCCGAGGCACGCATCCTCATGCTGTCGGTCAACAACATCAAGTCCCCGGCGCACGGCCGCCCGCTGGCCACGCCCACGCAGGACATGGTCATCGGCGTCTACTACCTGACGTCCGAGCGTGAGGGCCTCGAGGGCGAGATGCGCGCTGACGCGCCGTCGGTCGGCCGCTACTCCGGCTTCGACGATGCGATCCTTGCCTACGACAACCGCGCCGTGGACCTCCAGTCCCGCATCGAGGTCCGCCTCGCCGTCGATGTCATCGAGGAGTACCTCGACGAGACGACCGGCAAGCTGGCCTACCGCCCGCGCACGGCCGGCGAGCGCATGGTCACCACGATCGGCCGCATCACATTCAACAGGTCGCTTCCCGAGGACCACGCGTACGTGAACCACGTCGTGGACAAGAAGGGCGTGTCCCGCATCATCGAGGACGCCTCGAACCGCTACACCACGACGGAGATGGCGCGCATCCTCGATGAGGTCAAGCGTCTGGGCTTCCACTACGCGACCCGCGCCGGCGTGACCGTTTCTGTCTACGACGTGAAGGTCCCGGACGAGAAGGCCGCGCTGCTCGCGCTTGGCGACACCAAGGTAGCCGGCATCGAGAAGCAGTACGACAACGGCCTCATCACCAAAGATGAGCGTCACCGTCAGATCGTCGACGTGTGGACCAACACCACCGAAGAAGTCGGCGAAGCGATGGCCGCCAACTTCGACAAGTTCAACCCGGTATTCATGATGGCGAACTCCGGAGCACGAGGGAACATCAAGCAGATCCGCCAGCTCGCCGGTATGCGAGGCCTGATGGCGAACCCGAAGGGTGACATCCTCGACCGCCCGATCAAGGCGAACTTCCGCGAAGGTCTCTCCGTCCTTGAGTACTTCATCTCCACCCACGGTGCCCGCAAGGGTCTGGCCGACACCGCGCTCCGTACGGCGGACTCGGGCTACCTCACGCGTAGGCTCGTCGACGTGGCGCAGGACGTCATCATCCGCGAGGCCGATTGCTCGACCGAGGAGGGCGTGGCCCTCGAGGTCGCCGATCCCAAGGGCGGCGATCGCGTGAACCACAATCTCGTGGGCCGCTGCCTCGTGCGCCCGGTCGTCAACCCCGCTACCGGCGAGGTCTTCAAGGACGCCGGCGACTACGTGTCCTCCGACTCCGAGATCGAGACGTGGCGCGAGGTCGGCATCGCCTCCGTCGAGGTACGCGCGGTCATGACGTGCCGCGCCAAGTACGGCGTGTGCCAGAAGTGCTACGGCTGGGACCTGGCCTCGAGCCGCCCCGTCGACATCGGCACCGCGGTGGGCATCATCGCCGCCCAGTCGATCGGCGAGCCTGGCACGCAGCTCACGATGCGTACCTTCCACACCGGTGGTGTCGCAGGCGAGGACATCACGCACGGCCTCCCGCGTGTCACCGAGCTCTTCGAGGCGCGTCGCCCCAAGGGTCAGGCGATCCTCGCCGAGATCGCGGGCACGCTGCTTATCGAGGACGCCGACAAGACGCGCAAGCTGATCGTGCACGGCGAGGACGGCCACGAGAAGAGCTATCTGGTCTCGCGTCGCGCCCGCCTGCGCCCGGGCGTCGCCGACGGCATCACCGTCGCCGTCGGTCAGCAGCTCACCGAAGGTTCGATCAACCCGCACGACCTGCTCATCCTGCGTGGCGAGACCGACGTGCTGTCCTACATCGTCGAACAGGTCCAGGACGTCTACGCGTCCCAGGGCGTCGACATCAACGACAAGCACATCGAGGTCATCGCACGTCAGATGATGCGCAAGGTCTCCGTGCTGGACGCGGGGGAGACCGACTTCCTCCCGGGTCAGCTCGCCGACCGCTTCGCATTCGCGGAGGAGAACGAGCGCGTGATCTCGGCGAGCGGCGAGCCCGCAAAGGCCGAGTCGGTCCTGCTGGGCATCACCAAGGCCTCGCTCGCCACCGACAGCTACCTGTCCGCGGCATCGTTCCAGGAGACCACCCGCGTGCTGACGGATGCGGCGATCGCAGGCAAGGAGGACAACCTCCTCGGCCTGAAGGAGAACGTCATCATCGGTAAGCTGATCCCGGCTGCCACCGGCATGCGCCGCTATCGCGGAGTGCACCTGACCTACAAGGGCCAGTCCGCCGAGTGGAACCTGGAAGAGAACCACGGCCCGCTGCCGGACTTCGCTCCGGAGGAGCTCAAGGAACTCGAGGCGATGCTTCCGTCGCCGCAGGACCTCATCGAGCAGGGTGGCTTCACCGCCGAGCAGGCGACGGCGTTCTTCGAGGGCCTCGACACGACCAACATCGAGTTCTTCGATGTCGGCGCGGTCGTCCCGGTCATCGAGGAAGAAGAGGACGTCGCCGCGGATCTCGTGCTCCCGGAGGAGCGTCCGCTCGAGGAGCCGGTCGTTGCCGAGCAGGAGGAAGAGGCCTGCCTCGCCACCACGGGCACCGGCGCGCGCTGCCGGAACAAGGCGCTCCAGGGCAGCCGCTACTGCCGGACCCACGAGAGCCTGTCCGCAACGGACGGCCTGTGCAAGGCGGTCATGAAGAACGGCAAGCCGTGCCCGAAGCGGGCGCGTGAGGACTCGGACTACTGCGGGCAGCACGCCAAGCTCGCCGACGAGTAGCACCAAGAGAGTGTGAGAGGGGCGGGCCGCCGACCGCGGTCCGCCCCTTCGTTTCGGATCGGTCCGGAGCGAGGCGGGGCAGGATAGATACGCCCGGGGGCGTTGACTTATTGACACGCCCACCGAGGCTTGCTAGAGTGCCTCCTTGTGACTCCACGCGGGTCTACCCGCGCGTGCGTGCAGGAAGAAGATGTTCCGCTTATCGACAGCGGTTCGTGTAGAAGCGGCAAAGGAGAAGAGCGTTGCCGACGATCAACCAGCTGGTCCGCAAGGGCCGCAAGCAGGCGGTGAGCAAGAGCAAGACGCCGGCGCTGAAGGGCAACCCCCAGAAGCGTGGCGTGTGCACTCGTGTTTACACCACCACCCCCAAGAAGCCGAACTCGGCACTGCGTAAGGTGGCCCGCGTCCGTCTGACGAACCAGATGGAAGTCACCGCCTATATCCCGGGCATCGGGCACAACCTGCAGGAGCACTCGATCGTGCTCGTGCGTGGCGGTCGCGTGAAGGACCTCCCGGGTGTGCGCTACAAGATCATCCGTGCAGCGCTCGACTGCGCAGCGGTCAACAACCGCAAGCAGGCCCGCAGCCGCTACGGAGCCAAGAAGCCCAAGTAAGCGTCGGATCCAGCAGACGGCCCGTGGCCGCTGCTGATCCGCCGTGTGTCGTTCAGAAGGCGAAGGAGAACAAGCATGCCGAGGCGCGCACCTGCTGCTCGTCGTGAAGTGATGCCGGACTCGATCTACAACAACCGGCTCGTGACGCAGCTCATCAACAAGATCCTGCTCGACGGGAAGAAGTCCGTGGCGGAGCGCACCGTCTACGCCGCGTTCGAACTCGTCGAGTCGAAGTCCGCGACCGATCCGCTGACCGTCTTCAAGAAGGCCATGGACAACGTGCGCCCCGCGCTCGAGGTCAAGCCGAAGCGTGTCGGTGGCGCCACCTACCAGGTGCCGATCGAGGTCTCCTCGCGTCGCGCGACGACGCTCGCGATCCGCTGGATCGTCGGCTTCGCCCGCAAGAGGCGTGAGAAGACCATGGCCGAGCGTCTCGGCAACGAGATCCTCGACGCGTCCAACGGCGTCGGCGCCTCGGTCAAGAAGCGCGAGGACCTGTTCAAGATGGCGGAGTCCAACCGCGCGTTCTCGCACTACCGCTGGTAACCGAAGAACACCACCGTCCCGTAAAGGACTGACGAACCTCTCATGGCAGAGCGCTACCCACTCAATAAGACGCGCAACATCGGCATCATGGCCCACATCGATGCCGGTAAGACCACGACGACCGAGCGCATCCTGTTCTACACAGGTAAGACGCACAAGATCGGCGAGGTCCACGAAGGCGCGGCGACCATGGACTGGATGGTCCAGGAGCAGGAACGCGGCATCACGATCACGTCCGCCGCGACCACGTGCTTCTGGAAGGACCATCGGATCCAGATCATCGACACGCCCGGTCACGTCGACTTCACGGTCGAGGTCGAGCGGTCCCTGCGCGTCCTGGACGGCGCCTGCGCGGTCTTCTGCGCGGTCGGCGGCGTCGAGCCCCAGTCCGAGACGGTCTGGCGCCAGGCGGACACCTACGGCGTCCCCCGTATCGCCTACATCAACAAGATGGACCGCACCGGCGCGGACTTCATGAACGTCGTCGGCATGATGAAGGACCGCCTCGCCACCAAGACGGCGCTGCTGCAGCTCCCGATCGGCGCCGAGGACAAGTTCATCGGCATCATCGATCTCATCGAGATGCACGCCATCTTCTTCAACGAGGACGACAAGGGCATCAACCCCACCGAGGGTCCGATCCCGGCAGACATGCAGGACGATGCCGAGCTCTACCGCGACGAGCTGCTGCACCTGGCAGCGGACTTCGACGACGCGGTCATGGAGAAGGTCCTCATGGAGGAAACCGTCTCCACCGCCGAGCTCAAGGCCGCGATCCGCAAGGGTTGCATCGCCTGCGGCATCACGCCGATCACCTGCGGCGCCTCGTTCAAGAACAAGGGCGTCCAGCCGCTGCTCGACGCGATCCTCGACTACCTCCCGTCGCCGCTGGACGTTCCGGCCATCAAGGGCCACGACGTCGTCACCGGCGAAGAGGTCGAGCGTCCCGCCGACGAGAAGGCCCCGTTCGCGGCGCTCGCCTTCAAGGTCATGACCGACCCGTACGTGGGCAAGCTGACCTACTTCCGCGTCTACTCGGGCACGATGGCCGCCGGTTCCTACGTGGTCAACGCCACCAAGGACAACCGCGAGCGCGTCGGCCGCCTGCTCCAGATGCACGCCAACCACCGCGAGGACGTCGATGAGGTCCGCGCGGGCGACATCGTCGCCGCCGTCGGTCTCAAGAACACGACCACGGGCGACACCCTGTGCTCGGAGAACTCCCCGGTGCTGCTGGAGTCCATGGTCTTCCCGGATCCGGTCATCGACATCGCGATCGAGCCGAAGACCAAGGCCGAGCAGGACAAGCTCGGCATCGGCCTCGTCAAGCTCGCTGAAGAGGACCCGACCTTCCGCGTGCGCACCGACCAGGAGACCGGCCAGACGATCATCGCCGGCATGGGCGAACTGCACCTCGAGATCATCGTCGACCGTCTCATGCGCGAGTTCAAGGTCGAGGCGAACGTCGGCAAGCCGCAGGTCGCGTACCGCGAGACCGCCGGCAAGCCGGTCGCCAAGGTCGAGGGCAAGTTCGTGCGTCAGACCGGCGGTCACGGCCAGTACGGCCACGTCGTGTTCGACCTCGAGCCGCTCGAGCCGGGCACCGGTTCCGAATTCGTCAACAAGACCGTCGGCGGTTCGGTGCCGAAGGAGTATGTCTCCGCGGTGGAGAAGGGCGTCGCCGACTCGATGCTGAACGGTGTTCTCGCCGGTTACCCGATCGTCGACGTCCGCACCACACTCGTCGACGGTTCGTACCACGAGGTCGACTCGAACGAGATGGCATTCCGCGTCGCCGCTTCGATGGGCTTCAAGGAAGCGATGCGCAAGGCGTCGCCGAAGCTGCTCGAGCCGATGATGTCGGTGGAGGTCGTCACTCCGGAAGGTTTCGCGGGCGACGTCATGGGCAACCTCTCCAGCCGCCGCGGTCACATCGAGGGCATGGAGCCGCGCGGCAACGCGTCGGTCATCCGCGCCAAGGTGCCGCTGTCCGAGATGTTCGGTTACTCGACGGACCTTCGCAGCCGCACCCAGGGCCGCGCGGTCTACACCATGCAGTTCAGGGCCTACGAGCAGGTGCCGAAGTCGGTCGCGGACGAGATCGTCGCCAAGGCCGGCGGCACCAACGCATAGAGCGTCACAAGCAACGAACTAGTCGCGTCACAGCGTGTGCATGAGAAGTGAAGTCCCCGCGTTTGTGGAGGGTGAACCAAGTTGGCGAACCAGCAGAAGATCCGGATCCGGCTCAAGGCGTACGACCACGAGATCGTGGACCAGTCCACGAAGAAGATCGTGGAGACTGCGCAGCGTACCGGTGCGCGCGTGTCCGGGCCGATCCCGCTGCCGACGCAGCGCAGCCTGTACTGCGTTATCCGCTCGCCGCACGTGAACAAGGACAGCCGCGAGCACTTCGAGATGAAGACGCACAAGCGGTTGATCGACATCCTCGACCCGAACGCCAAGACCGTCGACTCGCTGATGCGACTCGAGCTCCCGGCCGGCGTCGATATCGAGATCAAGCTCTAAGACAAGGTCCTGACACCACGTCGCCGGCATGGCGGCGCGGTGTGCGATACAGAGGAGCGGTCCTCTGGGTGCCCCGCCACGGACATGGGCGGGGAGAGAGTTGCAGGTCCCACGACCGCGCGAAGATGGAAGTGAGTGTGAACGCGAATGGGTAAGACGATCCTCGGCCGCAAGCTGGGCATGAGCCAGGTCTGGAGCGCAGACGATAAGCTCATACCGGTCACGGTCATCGAGGCCGGCCCGTGCTTCGTCTCGCAGGTGAAGACGAAGAAGACGGACGGCTATGACGCCGTGCAGCTCGCTTTCGGCGACATCAAGGCCGGCAAGGCCACCAAGCCTGAGGCCGGTCACTGCGCCAAAGCGGGCCTTGAGCCCAAGAAGCACCTGCACGAGATGCGCACTTCGGAGGGCGAGACCTTCAAGAAGGGTCAGAAGGTCACGGTCGACATCTTCGAAGTCGGCAGCAAGGTCGACGTCGTCGGCACCAGCAAGGGCAAGGGTTTCGCCGGTGTCATGAAGCGTCACAACTTCAAGGGCGGCCCGGGCGGCCACGGTTCGCACTTCCACCGCGCCCCCGGCTCGATCGGTATGTGCGCCACGCCGTCCCGTGTTCTCAAGGGCATGAAGATGCCGGGCCACATGGGCGCCGAGACCATCACCGTTCAGAAGCTCGAAGTCATCAAGATCGACTCTGAGCAGAACCTGCTCGTCGTCAAGGGCGCTGTCCCCGGCGGCAAGAACGGCCTGCTCGTCATCAACGCGAGCTAGCGCCGAATCGACTCGAGGAGACAGATTAAGAAAATGGCGACTGTCGAAGTCAAAGACATGAAGGGCGCGAAGGTGGGGACGGCGAAGCTGTCCGATACCGTCTTCGGCGTCACTCCCAACACGCACGCCGTGCACCTGGTCGTTCGCAGCCAGCTCGCGGGCCTGCGTCAGGGCACGCACGACACAAAGACCCGCGGGCAGGTGTCCGGCGGTGGCGCGAAGCCGTTCCGCCAGAAGGGCACCGGCCGCGCTCGCGCCGGCACCACGCGTGCCCCGCAGTGGACGGGCGGTGGCGCCGTCTTCGGACCGCACCCCCGCACCTACGGCTTCCGCGTCCCGAACAAGGTCGTGAAGCTCGCGATGCGCAGCGTGCTGTCCGCGAAGGCCGCCGAAGGCGACCTGTTCGTGGTCGAGGCGTTCAACATGACCGAGCCCTCCACCAAGGCGGCCGCGGCCATGATCGAGTCCCTCGGCGTCAAGGGCCGCGTGACCGTCGTGGTCCCGAACGGCGACGAGACCTCCATCAAGTCGTTCCGCAACATCAAGCGCGTCCGCATCATCACTGCGGCGCAGAGCAACACGTACGATCTCGTCGATAATGCAGCGCTCGTCCTCACGCAGCCGGCGCTCGAGTACCTCGAGGGGGTGCTGGCCTAACATGGATGCCCGCAGCGTCATCGTCCGTCCGATCATCTCGGAGAAGAGCTACGCCCAGATCGAGAACAACCGTTACACCTTCGAGGTCCATAAGGACGCTCGCAAGCCGGAGATCGCAGATGCGGTCGCCGAGGTGTTCAAGGTGACCGTCATGAAGGTCAACACGATGAACGTGCCGGGCAAGACGCGGCGCCTTCGGACCTCGCAGGGAGTCACCCGTTCGTGGAAGAAGGCCGTCGTCACCCTCAAGGCGGGCGACAAGATCGAGTTCTTCGAGGGCGGCAGGTAGGCGTCGCACCTCGCAAGACGGCCGACGGAGCCGGATTCCGTTTGCACGTGAATGGAGTCGCCCGGCACCGTGTTAGTCCGGCGTCGAGGTCCGCAAGCCACGAGCGATCGTGGCGGGAGTGCCACCCAGGACCCGGCCATCGGACACGAGAAACGAAGGAGACGTAATGGCACTGAAGAAGTACAAGCCGACATCACCTGGTCGCCGATTCCAGTCGGTCTCCGACTTCAAGGAGATCACGAAGTCGACGCCTGAGAAGTCGCTCGTCACCCCGCTGCACCGCACGGGTGGGCGCAACAACAACGGCCGCATCACGACGCGGCACCAGGGTGGCGGCCACAAGCGCGCCTATCGCATCATCGACTTCAAGCGCAGGAAGGACGGCATTCCTGCGAAGGTCTTCTCGATCGAGTACGACCCCAACAGAAGCGCCCGCATCGCGCTGCTCCACTACGCGGACGGCGAGAAGCGCTACATCATCGCTCCTGCGAAGCTCTCCGTGGGTGACGTCGTCACCTCGGGTCCGGGCTCCGACATCAAGCCCGGCAACTGCCTCGCGCTGTCCGACATCCCGACCGGTACCGTGGTCCACGCCGTGGAGCTGCAGCCGGGCAAGGGTGCCGCTATGGCGAGAAGCGCCGGCACCTCGATCCAGCTGATGGCCAAGGAAGGCGCCTACGCGATCCTGCGTATGCCGTCCTCGGAGATGCGCATGGTCCCGCTGACCTGTCGCGCCACCATCGGCGTCGTCGGCAACGCCGAGCACGAGGGCATCTCGGTCGGCAAGGCCGGCCGTAACCGCTGGGCCGGTATCCGCCCGACGGTCCGTGGTACGGCCATGAACCCGGTCGACCACCCGCACGGCGGCGGCGAGGGCAAGAACAAGTCCGCCGGCCGTCACCCGGTCACCCCGTGGGGCGTCCCGACCAAGGGCCACCGCACGCGCAATAAGAAGAAGGCCTCAAGCAGCCTGATCATCCGCCGCCGCAAGAAGTAGCGGACGCAAGGAAGTCTTTCGGACAGGAGAGCACGAGCACATGAGCAGAAGCCTGAAGAAAGGGCCCTTCGTCCAGCCGCGACTGCTGGACAGGGTGCGGAAGATGAACGAGGCGGGCGAGAAGAAGGTCATCAAGACCTGGTCTCGTGCCTCCACGATCTTCCCGGAGATGGTGGGACACACCATCGCCGTGCACGACGGCCGCAAGCACGTCCCGGTCTACGTGACCGAGTCGATGGTCGGTCACAAGCTGGGCGAGTTCTCGCCGACCCGCACCTTCAAGGGTCACGCTGAGGATAAGAAGAAGGGTCGGCGGTAAGACATGGAAGCTAGAGCAGTAGCGAGGTACGTGCGGGTCAGCCCGCGCAAAGCGCGCCTCGTCGTCGATCTCGTCCGCGGCAAGTCCGTGGATGAGGCGGCGACCATCCTGCGCTTCACCGACAAGGGTGTCGCGGAGGTCGTCGGCAAGGTGCTCGCAAGTGCGGTCGCCAACGCCGAGCACAACCTGAAGATCAAGCCGGAGACGCTGTACGTGTCGGAGACCTTCGTCAACGAGGGCCCGACGCTCAAGCGGATCCAGCCGCGCGCGATGGGTCGCGCGTTCAAGATCCGCAAGCGTTCGGCCCACATCACGATCGTCGTCAAGCAGCGAGAGGGGGCATAGGCCTCATGGGTCAGAAAGTCTATCCTGTCGGTCCCCGCCTCGGCATCACCGAGGAGTGGCGTTCGCGCTGGTTCCAGGGCAAGGGCTACGACAAGACCCTGTTCGAGGATGTCCAGCTCCGTCGCTACCTGGTCAAGCGCCTCAAGCGCGCGGCCCTGTCGCGCGTCGACATCGAGCGTGCCGGCGACAAGGTGACCATCAGCCTGTTCTCCGCACGTCCGGGCATCGTCATCGGCAAGAAGGGCACGGAGGTCGACACGCTGCGCAAGGACCTCGAGAAGATCGCGACCGGGCATGTCTCGGTCAACATCGTCGAGATCAAGCGCCCCGAGCTCGACGCCGCACTCGTCGCCCAGTCGATCGCCGAGCAGCTCGAAGCCCGCGTCGGCTTCCGCCGTGCGATGAAGAAGGCGGTGACCGCCGCGATGAAGGGCGGCGCCCTCGGCATCCGCATCCAGTGCTCCGGTCGCCTCGGCGGCGCGGAGATGGGACGTCGCGAGTGGTATCGCGAGGGTCGCGTGCCGCTCCACACCCTGCGCGCGAAGATCGACTACGGCACCGCTCCGGCGCGCACCACGTTCGGCGCCTGCGGCGTGAAGGTCTGGGTCTACCGTGGCGACCTGCTGCCCGGCCAGACCATCGCGTCCCTCTACGAGGCTGCCGACGCCCGCCCGTCCCGTCCCTCCGGTGACCGTCGCGGCCGCCGCAACGAGGGAGGGCGAAACTAGACATGTTGCTCCCGAAGAGGGTCAAGCACCGTAAGGTGCAGCGCGGAAGCGCGTGGCACGGCACCGCCAAGGGCGGCACCGAGCTGAACTTCGGTGACTTCGGTCTGAAGGCCATGGAAGCCGAGTGGATCACGAACCGCCAGATCGAGGCGGCCCGTGTCGCGATGACCCGCTACATGAAGCGTGGCGGTAAGGTCTGGATCAACATCTTCCCGGACAAGCCTGTCACCCAGAAGCCTGCGGAAACGCGCATGGGTTCCGGTAAGGGCAACCCCGAGAAGTGGGTCGCCGTCGTCAAGCCGGGCCGGATCATGTTCGAGATCGCCGGTGTCTCTGAAGAGGTCGCGCGCGAAGCGATGCGCCTGGCCGCTCAGAAGCTCCCCATCAAGTGCAAGATCGTGACGCGTGCAGATAGCGGCGGTGAAGTCTGATGAAGGCAAGCGAGATCAAAGAGATGGAAGCCTCGGACCTCGAACTCAAGATCAAAGAGGCCCGTGTCGAACTGTTCAACCTCAGGTTCCAGCTCGCCACCGGCCAGCTGGACAACCCGGGCCGCATCAAGAACGTCAAGAGGGACATCGCTCGCCTGCACACCGAGGCGAGGTCTCGCGAGATCGAGGCGGCCCGCAAGGCCGCGGCGTCCTAAGTGTCCACGGAAGGGACTGTTCAGATGACCGAAGAGCGTAACCGCCGCAAGGTGCGGCAGGGCATCGTGGTCTCGGCCGCGGGCGACAAGACCTGCGTCGTCAAGGTCGAGGAGCGTAAGCCTCACCCGCTGTACGGCAAGATGATGACCCACAGCACCAAGTTCCACGCACACGACGAGAACAATCAGTGCGGCGTGGGCGATGTCGTGACGATCATGGAGACCCGTCCGCTCTCGAAGCTGAAGCGGTGGCGCCTGGTCGAGATCGTGGAGAAGGCCAAGTAGTTCACACCCGGCCCGCTGGTGCACGCATGGTGCGCGTATGGCCAGGTTCGTTGCGGAGGAAGACATGATCCAGGCAGAAACGCGGCTCAAAGTCGCGGACAACTCGGGTGCACGGCAGGTGCTGTGCATCAAGGTGCTCGGCGGTTCCAAGCGTCGCTACGCCCGCGTGGGCGACGTCATCGTCGTCACCGTGAAGGAGGCGACCCCGAACGGGGCCGTCAAGAAGGGCGATGTCGTTCGCGCGGTCGTCGTGCGTTGCAAGAAGGAGGTCCGTCGCGCTGACGGTTCCTACATCAAGTTCGACGACAACGCCGCCGTCATCATCGACAACCAGGGCAACCCGCGCGGCACGCGCATCTTCGGCCCGGTCGCGCGCGAGCTGCGCGACAAGCGCTACATGAAGATCGTGTCCCTCGCGCCCGAAGTCCTGTAAGGAGGGCGTGTAGATATGGCGAGTTCCATGCACGTCCGGCGCGGCGACAAAGTCCGCATCATTGCCGGCAAAGAGAACGGTAAGGAAGGCAAGGTCCTGCGCGCCTTCCCGGAGAAGCAGCGCGTGACCGTCGAGGGCATGAACATGGTGAAGCGCGCGACGCGCCCGAGCCAGAAGAACCCTCAGGGCGGCATCATGCAGCACGAGGGCACGATGCACGTCTCGAACGTGATGCTCATCTGCCCGAACTGTGGGCAGCCGACCCGGATCGCACGTCGCCGTGAGAACGGTGACC
>JAHEXP010000060.1 GCA_023252055.1 Coriobacteriia bacterium | reverse complement strand
CCCGCTCGTCGAATGGGGGTGCGCGTTCGTCGGGTCGCGCGTACCTTTGTGCGAAGGAGTACCGTAGCGTGGGGAATCAGCGTTGCGGTCGCACGCATCTCGGAGGGGAGACGACGTGGCTCCGGTCGGTTCGCGTGTGTCGGAGGAGGAACTGCTGGCGCTCGTCCACGAGGGCGATGCCGAGGCGGCTGCCTCCGCTGCGACGATCCTCGGCCTTCACGGCAGCGAGCGCGTCTTGGATGCGCTCATAGAGCTGCTGCACAATCCCAGCGCCAACGCTCGCGCAGCGGCCGCTACCGCCCTCGGCCTCATCGGCAGCGAGGCTGCGATCCCGGAGTTGCGCGAAGCGATGAGCGACTGCGACTCGACCGTCGCCACGCATGCGTCGCTCGCACTCCAGCGGCTCGGCGACGATGACAGCGACGAGGCTGCGTGCGCCGCGCTCATGGAGGAGATGCACGCCCCCGACCCGGAACGCCGCGCCCTCGCTGCACGGGCGCTCGGTGGCCTCATGCACGCGCGCGCGGTCGAGCCGCTCGTGGTCGCGCTCGCGGATCCGTCGGCGCAGGTCCGCGCGGATGCGGCGGGTTCCCTCGGGTGGCTCGGCGACACGACTGCGACGACCGCCCTCACGTCGGTCGGTTTCACGGATCCCGATCCGTTCGTGCGGGAGGTGGCGTTGCACGCGGTCGCGCGTCTCGTCGTCCCCGGCACGCCCGCCTGACCGGGAGCCGTCATCCACTATTCCACCGTCCATGCTTTGGCGCGCCCTTTGCAAAATAGCCTTACCATGGCGTGCATGCCTTCGAACCCGCGCAGGAGCCTGCGGCTCCACTGTCTGACCGCCGCCTCGTGCGCCGCGGTGCTGCTGGCTGTTGCGCTTCTCGCACCCGCGCCGGCTGTGGCTACGACGCTCCTGAAGCTCGACACTGTCTCCATCTCGCGCCGCGCCGCGCGCATCCTGGTGGGCACCGTCGTATCGACGGAGTCCGTTCCGTTCCATGGCGGCGTGCGCACGCGCGTGACCATGACGGTCACCGACGCGATCAAGGACGGCGCGAGCGGGACGGCGGCGTTCTACGTCCCCGGCGGGCAGTTGACCGACGGCAGGCGCATCGTCGTCGACGGAATGGCGACGTTCTCACCCGGCGAGAGCGCATGCGTGTTCGTCGATTCGCACGGTTGGGTCGTGGGAGGGCGCCAGGGCAAGGTCGCGCTTTCCGGAGGCAGGATCGTGTCCACGGGCCAGCCGATGTCACTGCTGCGGTCGGCGGTGAAGGCCGCGATCGGCACCTCGGAGCACGTCGTGCTGCCCCAAGGGCTCGTCGACCCGGTGGGGTCGTCGCCGGCCGTGGACCCGCCCGCGATCACGCTCTCGACACCGGTGATCACGTCGATCGGTCCCGCGGTCGTCTCGGCGGGCACCAACTCGCGCATCACCATCTCGGGCAACGGGTTCGGGGCCAGCCGGGGGACCGTCTCCTTCTACTACCAGGGCGAGTCGCGGATATTGGCGAGCACTATCGATTCCTGGAGCGATACGCAGATCGTGTGCGTCGTTCCGGTGGGGACGGTCGACGGGTATGCGGCGTCCGCGGGGTCGGGGCCGGTCAAGATCAAGACATCCGGTCAGATCGAGTCGGTCGGGTTCGACCTCGGCGTGTCGTTCGGCTACGGCTCGCATCGCTGGCCGACGAACTACGCATCGTTGCCTCACACCCGCGTCACGTACCGCGTGAACCCGGGCGGCGTCTCCGGCGCGAAGGCCGCGATCGACGCGGCGGCCTCGACGTGGAGCGGCGCGGGAGCGGACTTCCGGTATGTGGACGGGGGGACGACCACCGCGCCGCCGTTCGAAGGGCTCGACGGCCACAACGACATCGGATGGGCCTCGGGGCTGCCCGACGGCGTGATCGCGCAGGCATGGTTCGGCTACGACCAGTCGGGCAACCTCGACGAATGCAACATCGAGTACAGCACCTCGTTCGTGTGGGGCAACGGCTCCGGCAACACGATGGATATCCAGTCGATCGGTCTCCACGAGATCGGACACTGGCTGTCGCTGCGTGACATGTACGGCCCGAACGACACCGACAAAGTCATGTTCGGCTTCTCGAGCGAAGGCATCGTGAAACGGACCCTGACTGCGGGAGACTTGGCGGGAATCCGGTGGATCTACGGGAGTGTCGCTCCCGCCCCGGACATGACCGCTCCGTTCACGACGTCGAACGCCGTCGCGGCGTACGCGGGCACAGCGACGATCTCTTTCAGCGCGATCGACTCGGGATCCGGGGTGGCACACACCTACCACACGCTCGACGGATCAGCTGCGATCGAGGGCGCGACGGTCGCTGTGGGAGAGCCGGGTCGACATGCGCTCGCGTTCTGGTCGATCGACGCCTCAGGCAACGTCGAGGCGACCCGCAGCACCGCCTTCACGGTGTACGGGCTGGACAGCGTGCTCCAGACGCTCACCAAGCCGAGCGCGCCGTCCACCGTCAGGCATGGCACGTCGTTCACGGTCTCGGGCCACCTGCATCCGCGATTCCCCGTGGGGACGAAGGTCTCCTTGCGCTTCTACCACCTCGAGTCAGGGCATTGGAAGTGGCGCAAGACGGTGACGACCACCGTCTACGACTTCTCCACGTACTCGCGATACGCGGCGCGCCTCTCTGTCCCGTCCAGCAAGCGCTGGCGCGTACGCGCCTTCCGGTCGTCAGCAGCCGGCGGGTCGTTCAGCGCCTACGAGTACTTCAACGCGAGCTGAGCGGCGACCGGCGCCCGGGATGGCGAGGGTTTTGCTCTCTTGGAACCGCAACAGGACGACACTTCCGACGCCGTGAAGGCGTCTTTTCGACAGGGGGAGCAATGATGGCTCGCACCTCGAACCGAATGGATGGGTACAAGCGCGCGGTGATGCTCGTGCTCGCCGCGGCTGTGCTCGCGATCGCCCTCACCGGCTGCGGGTCCGCGTCCGGGGTCTCGCCTGGCGCTTCCGGCCCGGGAGTCCAGCACTTCGATGTCTCGCTCGCGAGCGGCGCCTACGCACCTAACGCGCTGACTGCGAAGGCGGGCGAGCCGGTCGAGATTACGTTCGGACAGGGACAGGGCTGCGTCGGGACCCTCGTATTTCCGCAGTTCGACATCAACGCGGATATGACCAAGGGACCCCAGACTTTCAACCTGGGTGCTCTCGAGCCTGGGCAGTATCAGTGGTCATGCGGCATGAACATGCAGCACGGGACGCTCACGGTCCGGTAGGCGGCTCGCGGCGCATCCGCTTGGACCTTGCAAGGCACAGCCCGTCCTGACGCCGCATACGCGGCGGCTACTCACGGACGGCGCGCCAGCCGCATCAGTCTGAGTGAGTTTCCGACCACGAGTACGCTGCTGCCCGCCATCGCCGCTGCGGCGACCGCGGGGCTGATCACACCGAAGACCGCGAGCGGGATCGCCACGACGTTGTAGGTGAACGCCCACCCGAGGTTCTGCCGCGTCACCCTTCGCGTGGCCGCCGACATGCGAAGGAACCATGGCACGAGGTCGAGGTCGGGCCGCGCGAGCACGACGTCCGATGTCTCGCCGGCCACGTCGCTGCCGCCCCACACGGTGATGCCGAGGTCGGCCTGCGCGAGAGCGGGCGCGTCGTTGACCCCGTCGCCCACCATGGCGAGTCGCCGCCCGCCAGCCTGGCGTTGCGAGATGAAGGCGGCCTTCGCTTCGGGGGAGAGTCGGCTTCTGTGCTCGGCGACGCCGAGGCTCCCCGCGACGGCCTGTGTAGTGGACTCGCTGTCGCCGGAGAGCAGCAGAGTGGTCCGCCCCATCTCGCGCAGTTCGGCGAGGGCCGCCACCGCTCCCGGCAGAAGTTCGTCGCGCAGTGAGATGAAGCCGGCCACGTCTCCGTCGACCGCCACCCACACCACGCTCTCCGCCATGGCCGCGCGTTCGTTCGCCAGGGCTGCGAGGGCCGCGGGAACAGGGACGGGCATGAACGGCTCCGAACCCACGCGCACGACGCGCCCGTCGACGCTGCGTCCCTCCACGCCCGCGCCGCGCGTCGCCGTCACGCCGTCGGCCGGGGCGGGGGAGGCGCACGCGCCCGCGATGGCACGACCAAGTGGGTGTTCCGAGTACTGCTCGACGCCCGCTGCCAGGCAGGCGATCTCGCCGGCGTCGAGGCCTTCGAGGACGGTCGTTCCCGTCACGAGGAGGTGTCCCGCGGTGAGCGTGCCGGTCTTGTCGAAGGCCACGTCGTCGATGATGGCGGCCGTCTCGAGCGCTGCGGGCACGCGCACGAGGATGCCGGCTCGCGTGGCGCGGCCCAGCGAGACACTGATGGCCAACGGGGTGGCCAGCCCGAGCGCACACGGGCAGGCGACCACGAGCACCGCGACCGCTGCGATGAGCGCTGCAGCGGCGTCGCCCCGGGCAAGCCACCAACCGGCGAAGGTCAGCGTGGCGACCGCGAGCACGCCGAAGGTGAGGTACGCGGACGCGGTGTCGGCGAGCCGCTGGACGGGGGCCTGCTGCGACAGCGTCTTCTCCACCAGCGCGCGGATCGAGGCGAGGCGCGACTTTGCTACCGGCACATCCACTGTGGCGGTCACAGGGCCGTCGACCAGCAGCGTTCCGCTCCATACGCGGTCGCCGACGCGCTTGGGGGAAAGCGCCGATTCACCCGTGAGCAATGACTCGTTCGCGGCACCCGTGCCGTCGGAGATCGTCGAGTCCGCGGGGACGCGGTCGCCCTGTTTGACGACGATGCGGTCGCCGGCGACGAGATCGACCGCACGCACCTCAGAGATGCCGCCGTCGGCGTCGACCTTCCAGGCGCGGTCGGGCTGCAACTCCAGAAGCGCGCGCACGTCCTTTCGGGCGCGGACGCCGCCGATCACCTCGAGGTAGCGCCCCGCCATGATGAAGACGGTGACCATCGTCACCGAATCGAAGTACGCGGGCCGTCCCGTCAAGACCGCGAAGATGCTGTAGAAGTACGCGGAAAGCGTACCGAGAGCGACGAGCGTGTCCATGTTCGCGGTCTTGCTTCGCACACCTGACCACGCGCCGCGCAGGAACGACTGCCCGCCGAAGAAGAGCACCGGCGTCGCAGCCGCCCAGACGAAAAGACCGATGGTGTGCGCCTGTGCCGACGCGGCCTGCCCGGAGCCGTAAAGCCCGTAGAGCTGCGACATGTAGAACATGTCGACCTGCATGCCGAACGCGAGCGCCACGAGCAGCTGGATGAGCGTCTGCTCCTCGGCGCGCGTGTCGTCGCTTCGCTCGCTGTCGCCGACGACCCGCGCCTTGTAGCCCTGCCGCTCGATGAGGTGCACGATCTCATCGGTCGAGGTGAGGGAGGGGTCGTAGACGACCCGCCCCTTTCCCAGGGCGAAGTTGATGTCGGAGGACTTCACGCCCTTGTGGCGCTGCACGGTGCGCGCAACGATCTCCGCGCACGACGGGCAGGTGAGGCCGTCCAGCGTCAGGTAAGCGGTGGCGCTGTGTCGCGTGGCCGCGGCGGGCGCCCCGTTCATGTGGCTGTGATCCACGTCAGGAGTCTCTCGGGCCGACCTCGGCGTAGATGCGGGTGGTCATGTCCTGCTGCTTCACGTGTGGGTCGAATTCGCTGAGCACCTTCGTCTCGAGCAGCGCAGAATCGCGGTGTTGTTCGAGCGCCTCCCAGCTGCCCCATTCGCTGAAGAAGACGAGACGGGTGCAAGCGGGGTCATCGACGGAGTAAAGCGCCCGCGACGTCATGAATCCGTGCTCGTTGGGCAGCAGCGCACGCAGGTACCCGAGAACGCGGGCAAGGCCATGGCCGATCTGAAGCTCGTCCATCTGCTCTGGCCGGATCTCGAAGGAGACCTCGTAGATGTAGGGCACGGTGCCTCCTTCCTCAGCGCGGCTGCCAGAACAGAACCATGTACGCAACGTACGCGATCAGGGTGCTGACGATGATGATCCAACCCATGGCTGGCAGGCTCCCGCCGGCCTCCTCGATCACGTTGGCAAAACTGTCGATGTAGCCGTCCGGGGCGATGGTCTCGGCGTTGCCCTCGTCTTCGGGCGGGCGGTGGCCGCTGCTGCCCGCGCCCACCCGCACGCGGTGTCGGATGGCGAACGCCAAGGCGGCCGCGAGCAACACCAGGGTCCCGACGACGACCGAGAACACCTGCGGCCAGATGTCGAGCACGTTGTCAGGCACGAGTCCCACCTCCAGGAGCTTGCTTCCGGCCGGGCCAGTCCTGCGGCGGCCTGTCCTCGAGCATGCGGTACTTGGGTTCCTCCACATCGTCGAACTGGTGCGTCCTCAGGCCCCACGCGATGAATGCCAGCGCGGTCAGCGTCACGAACGCCATCCAGCCGATCACGACCCACAGTCCGGTCGGCACGCGTATCAGCCTCCCCAGGTTCCGCCGGTGAGACCGACGATGTACGCGGTGGCGTTCCAGATCTCGAGCTCGGTCAGCTGCTTCTTGAAGGAGTACATCGTCTGTCCGGGAGCGCCCTCACTGATCCGGTAGAAGATGTAGGCGTTGGTCATGTTGGAAGGGAGCGGGGCGGGCGAGCCGGTCTTGAGCCCGACTGTGCCGGGGCCCTTGCCCTTCCCGTCGGCGCCGTGGCAGGTGGAGCACCACGTGTCGTATACCGGCTTGCCGGCAGCGGGCACGATCGTGGCGATCTCGCTCTGGAAGATGCCGGTGTCCACGCGTACGTACTGCGATGGCACGCTACCGTCGCCCATGACGCTGCCGAGCGCCTTGGCCTTTCCGGTCACGTATGTGTCGCGCACGAAGCCGACGTCGCTCCAGCGTTCACGCTCGGTCAGGAACTCGCCCCAGACCGGCATCGCGGTGGCCTGCACGCCGAACGTGATGCGCGCGAGCAGCGCGCCGTCCTTGTTCGGGCCGAACAGGCCCTTCTGGAACTGGTCGGGCAGGTCGTGGAGGTTGGCGACCTTCGGCACGAGGTAGGCGCCCTCAGGGCCCTTCCCATCGCCGGCGAGCCCGTGGCACGGCACGCACTGTTCGAGGAACTGGGCCTTCCCGTCCTCGTAGCTCGCGGTCGCGGGCAGCGTCATCGTCTTCATGACCTGCGGGAAGTTGAAGTCCTTGCCGATGTCGGGCTGTACCGGCGCGGTCTCCGTCTGTGTGAAGAACGATCGGATGTAGTGCGTCAGCTGCCAGCGCTCGGTGTCGTTGTAGAGCACCTTCCACGTGGGCATGGCCGTCCACGGCACGCCCTCTGAGATGCGCCAGAAGTAGTCGCCGTCAGTGAACGGCACGTAGTCGGCATGAGCCGAGAAGTCCGGCGGCACCGGCTCGATCCCTGCGCGGTACGGTCCTTTGCCCGTCGCCGCATCGCCGTGGCACACGAGGCACTCGCGCGTCCAGATCGCCTTGCCGGCGTCGGCGTTCTCGATCGTGTTGGGGAGCGGGTCCTTCTTCGCATACTCGGCGGGCACGTCGCCTTCGTCCGGGTCGCGCTCCACAGCGTTCGCGTACACAGCCTGCACGTAGCGGATGATCGCCCACCGCTGCGAGACGGTCAGGCTCTCCTTCCAAGGCGGCATGACGGAACCCTGCACGCCCTCCGAGACGTGCCAGAACCACTGCTCGTCCGGCATCGTCCGGAACGGGTCGACCTTGAAGTTCGCCGGCGTGACGATGAGCGTCCCGCCGTAGTGGCCCAGGCCGTTGCCGGTGCAGCCGTGGCACGTCAGGCACCGACCGACGAACAGCAGCTTGCCCTCGTAGTAGCCGGAGGACTTGAACGTGGGCCATCCTTGCGCCGGCGCGTTGGGGTCGGTGTTGGGGATGGCGGCCTTGATGGCAGGTCCCTGCGAGCCCTGGTACTCGGTGGGCGCGACGATCATCCGCTCGGCCGCGGCGCGGTCGCCGAGGTAGAAGACGTACTCGGATATCGCGCGGCGCTCGTCGTCGGTCAGGAACGAGAAGCTCGGCATGATCGAGAGCGGGGAGAAGTCGCGCGGCGACTTCAGGTGGTCGACGTCCCACTGCAGACTGCGCTTGCGGCCCAGGTAGGCGAGATCCGGGCCGGTGCGCTCGGAGCCGAGGATCATGGGGTTGTCGAAGACGTAGTCGC
>JAHEXP010000096.1 GCA_023252055.1 Coriobacteriia bacterium | reverse complement strand
GAGGGCGACCGGGGGAGCGAGCAGTTCGACGCCGAGGCGCTCATCCTGGCCACGGGGCACAGCGCGCGGGACGTCTTCGAGCTGCTCCACAGGCATGGCGCGCGTCTCGCACAGAAGTCCTTCTCGATCGGCGTTCGTATCGAGCATGACCAGCGCATGGTGGATCGCGCGCAGTACGGCGCGGTTGCAGGGCATCCCGCCCTCGGCGCCGCCGACTACAAGCTCTCATGCCACCTGCCCTCGGGACGTTCGGTCTACACGTTCTGCATGTGCCCGGGTGGCGAGGTGGTGGCCGCAAGTTCGGAGGCGGGGGGCGTCGTCACGAACGGCATGAGCCGGTTCGCCCGCGCGGGGGCGAACGCGAATGCCGCGTTCCTCGTCAACGTCGTCCCCGATGATTTCGGAGACGACCATCCGCTGGCGGGGGTGCGGTTCCAGCGGAGCTGGGAGCGCGCCGCGTTCGAACTCGGGGGGCACGGCTTCCGGGCACCGGCGCAGGTACTGAGCGACTTCCTCCAGGGCATCGCCTCGTCGGGCCCCGGCGACGTTCGGCCGACGTACCCTCTGGGCGTGCAGTACGCAGACCTGTCGCTGTGCCTTCCGCAGTTCGTGGTCTCCTCGCTGCGTGAAGCGGTTCCGGTCTTCGAGCGGCAGCTGCGCGGCTTCGCGACCCCGGACGCGCTTCTCACCGGGGTCGAGACGCGCTCGTCTTCCCCCGTGCGCGTCCTGCGTGACGAGACGCTGCAGTCGAATCTGAGGGGTGTGTATCCCTGTGGCGAGGGCGCAGGTCAGGCGGGCGGCATCATGTCGGCAGCCGTCGACGGGATGCGCTGCGCCGAGGCCGTACTCGCACGTCGCGCGTGAGACGGGAAGCGTCCGCGCCGCGTCAGTCGAGACCTTCCGACAACCGCACCCACTCGTCCTCGACGTCGCACAGTTCCTGCTCCGCCGCGCGCAAGCGCTCCTGCGCGTCGATGAGGGCGACGTAATCGCTCGGGTCCACGACGTGCATCTCGGCCTTGATCGTCTCCGCCTTCCGGCTCAGCGTCTCCATCTTGCGTTCGGCGCTGGCCAACTCCTTCTTGAGCGCCCGCGTCTCGATGTTTGTGAGGGCGGGCCGCCCTCCGTCTGCGGGCGAGTCCGAGGCGACGGGAGCCTCGGCGGCAGTGGCCCTCTTCCGATCCGTGATCTGGGCAGCGGCGCGTGCCTCGGTGCGCTGGTCCACGAGCCGCAGGTACTCGTCCACTCCGCCGGGGACGTGGCGGATCTTGCCGCCGATGAGCGCGAACTGGTCGTCGGTCACTCGTTCCATCAGATGCCGGTCGTGCGTGATGAGCACAAGCGTGCCGGGCCAGCCGTCCAGCAGGTTCTCCACGAGCGCGAGCATGTCGGTGTCCAGGTCGTTGTCGGGCTCGTCGAGGACCAGGACGTTCGGCTTCTCCAGAAGGATGAGCATGAGTTGCAGCCGGCGCTTCTCGCCGCCGGAGAGGTCGGCCACGATGGCGGACATCTGAGACGCTTCGAACCCCAGGCGCTCGAGCAACTGTGCCGGTGTGAGTTCCTTGCCCTCGAACTCGTAGCGCGTCTTGTAGCGCGCCAGCACTTCGCGAACGCGGGAGGCCCCCAGCGCGCTCAACTCGTCGAGATGCTGCGACAGGAACGCGAACTTCACCGTCGCGCCGATCTTCACGTGTCCCGAAGTCGGCTCGAGTGCGCCCTGGACGAGCCGCAGGAGCGTGGTCTTTCCCGAGCCGTTCTCGCCGAGGAGTCCGATCCGGTCACCGGGACCGATGTGCCAGGTTACGTCGTCGATGACCGTCCGGTCGCCGAAGCGCTCGCTCACGCCCTCGAGGTCGACCACCTGCTTGCCGAGCCTCGAGATCGCGGTCCGCTTCAACTCCAGCGAGTTGCGCGCAGGCGGCTCGTCCGCGATGAGCACCTGGGCGGCCGCCACGCGGAACTTCGGCTTGGTCGAGCGGGCCTGCGCGCCGCGGGACAGCCACGCGAGCTCCTTACGCAGGATGTTGCGGCGTTTGCTCTCCGCGGTCCGCGCGGCCTCCGCGCGCTCGACACGCTGAAGCACGTATGCCGAGTAGCCGCCTTCGAACCGGTCGACCTGGCCGTCGTGCACCTCCCACGTGTCGAGGCACACCTCGTCGAGGAACCACCGGTCGTGGGTCACGACCAGCAGCGCGCCGGAGCGCTTCGGCCAGCGGCCCTTCAGATGGCCCGCGAGCCAGGTGATCGCGTGGATGTCGAGGTGGTTGGTGGGCTCGTCGAGCATGAGCACGTCGCAGTCGCCGATGAGCACGCGGGCGAGGTCCACGCGCCGACGTTGTCCGCCTGACAGCGCCCCGACCTTGCCGTCCCAGGGAACGTCGGCGATGAGGCCGGCGATGATCTCCCTCGTCCGAGCGTCAGACGCCCACGTGTGCTCGGGAGCGTCGCCCACGACGGAGAACCCCACGGTCGCTTCGGGATCGAGGGTGTTGGACTGGGAGAGCATCCGGATGACGGTGCCGCCGCGCAGGATGACGCGGCCGCTGTCGGGAGTCACGCTGCCCGCGAGGAGCGCGAGCAGCGTCGACTTGCCGTCGCCGTTGCCGCCGACGATGCCGATCCTGTCGCCTTCGTCGATGCCAAGGCTGACCGAGTCGAAGACCTTCTTCGACGGGTACTCCAGATGGACGTTCTCACACCCGAGCAGGTACGCCACGTCGTCGGTCCT
>JAHEXP010000017.1 GCA_023252055.1 Coriobacteriia bacterium | reverse complement strand
GCCGAGCACCGCCGCCTCGCCGCGCTCCGTGACGCGCACTCTCCAAGGGGCGTCGCGGCTCATCTCGCGCAGCTCAGCCGCGGTGTCGACCACGTGCGAACGCAGAGCGGGCGCGGTGATCCAGGCGAGGTCTGCGATGTGGGCGGGGCGCGTGACCCCGCTCACAGGTGCAGCCCCGCTATCTCGCTCATGGCGAGCCAGATGCCCACGACGCCGAGCAGCAGGGCGAACGACACCCGCACCGCGCGGTCGGAAGCGCTCTCGGTCAGCCGCGCCCCGATGACCGCGCCCGGCACGACGCCCAGCGCGAGCAGGAGTGCGAGCGGCCAGTCGATGTGACCGAGCAGTGCGTGTGCGAGGGTCCCTGGCACCGCGAGGACCGCCACCGTCACGAGGCTGGTGCCGATGGCCCGCTTGACCGGCATGCCTGCGAAGCGGGTGAGCGCGGGCACGATCACGAACCCTCCGCCGAGCCCGAGGAAGCCGGAGTAGAGGCCGGCGAGCGAACCGATCGCGACGAGCGCGAGCAGCCGCGGCGAACCGCTCCGCGTCACGCCCGGGGGTGGGCCTGTGGAGGCGAGCGCCTCATCGCTCTCGTTCTCCCCCACGGACGCTGCACGCTCTGCCGCGGGTGGCGCATCGGGAGCCGTGGTCGCAGATCGCGCCGCGGACCCGGCGCGCACCTGCTGCAGCATCATGTCGATCGCGGCATACGCGATGAGCGCGGCGGTCGCGAGCAGGACGATCGTCCCGCCGACCTTCGCCGACAGCATCGCCCCGACCACGGATCCGACCGAGCCGATCGCCCCCATGGTCACGCCGGCCCGGATGTCGGCCAACCCCCGCTTCCGGTACGAAAGGGCGCCGGTGAGCGCACCGGGCACGATGACCGGGAGCGGCGTCCCCACCGCAACCAGCGCGGGGTATCCCAGCAGGAGGCGTATCGCGGGAGTGGTGACGAGTCCGCCGCCGATCCCGAACGCGCCGGACAACACACCGGAGAAGAGCCCGACCGCGACGGTCGCCAGCCACACGCCCACGATTGCGGCTACCTGCCCGGGATGACGGGGAAGCGGCCGGTGATGGCGGTGCGGTCGATCTGGCGCTCGCCCGAGAACAGACTGCCCAAGGCGACGTCCTCCCACAGGCGGTCCAGCAGCAGCGGCCAGCGCCTCTGGAAGGCGAAGTAGTTGTCGCAGTTGCGGCGTGCGTAGCGGGACGCGTCGCTGAACGCGGCCTTCGCGATCGCCAAGTGAGCGCCGGGCTCGCGACCGGCGAGCGCGCGCAGCAGAGCGGTGGCCGCGGCGCGCCACACCACCGAGTTCCCCACGAAATCACCAGGGTACGGACGCAGCGAGGCGGCCGTCACGCGGCGCAGATCGATCTGGGATTTCGCGAACTCGAGCTTGCGGTGCTCGTAGATGAAGCGGTACACGTCCTGGCGGAAGCGCAGGGCGAGGCTCGGGCCTGCGGGCGGACGGTGCATGACATGCCATGCGCCGTCGAGGAACACGTCGCCTCCATGCATGCGGGCGTTGATGACGTAGTCGACGTCCTCACCGCGCAGCACCCACGGGTCGAACGAGACGTTGCAGTACATGTCGCGGTGCAGCGCCATGCACCCGCCGAACGCCATGGTCGACGGCTTGACGCGCGGCGGAGCGTCTACCGCGCCCATCGCCCGGTTGTAGTCGTCCACCTCACGCCACAGTGCATCGGACCAGTGGGCGTCGTCCTTCAGGTGATGGCCGCCGGCGGCGTCCACGTAGTAGCCGGTCTTCGCGAACAGCGCCTTGCCGTCCGGGGTCTTCATCCCCAGGCCCTCGACGGCGGTCTCGAGGAAGTCGGGGTCCGAGATCATTTCGTCGTCATCGATGAAGACCGCCACTTCGGCGCCCAGCGTAGCGGCCGCGATGAGGCCCGCGTTGCGCACCGCTCCGTACCCGGTGAGACTCACACCCGCGACCATGTCCGAGAA
The DNA here is from genome assembly GCA_023252055.1 of Coriobacteriia bacterium. Lineage (GTDB taxonomy): Bacteria > Actinomycetota > Coriobacteriia > Anaerosomatales > PALSA-660 > PALSA-660. The sequence continues at coordinate 27,883 of JAHEXP010000017.1, read as the reverse complement.
CTCGAGTTGCTCGAGGCGCCGGTGCAGCGACCCGAGCTCCGCCGGACCGAACACCAGTGCGTCGATGTCGGGGAAGTCCTCCACGATGGCCCTGACCCGGTCCTCGGCCTCGTGCTCGATCGACGAGTCCGTCGTGGCAACGAGCACCACGACCTTGCCCAACCCGCGTACGGCGCCCAGCGAGCGCAGGCAGTCCGCCAGCGGGCTCTCACCGTCGATGGGCGTCGGATGGTCGTACACGTTGACGAGACGATCGCTGGCCCTGCCTCCGCGGCGGGTCCAGAAGGTCGGAATGACGACGCAGGTTGTCATATGAGGTCTTTTCGCGGTGGGGGCTGCATATGCGCGATCGCGCCTGCCCGTGGCGGTCGACGGATACGACCGAAGCGCCTCAGATTGTACCGCTTCGCGGGGACATCGGGATGCTCGAGGCGGCCCGGCCGGCGGCGGGGGCCAAGAGGCCCTGCGACCTATCCCACCACGTCCGACGGGAGGCCGCATTCCGGGCACGCACCGTCGACACGGACATCGCCGGCGACGGTGAACCCGTCCCTGCGCACCAGCGTCGCCCCGCAACCCGTGCAGGTGGTGTCCTCGCCACCCGACTCGGAGACGTTGCCGAGATACACGTGTCGCAGCCCCGCGTCCAACCCGATCCGGCGGGCCCGCCGCAGCGTGTCGAGCGGGGTCGCCGGGATGTCGGCGAACTCCAGGTACGGGAAGAACCGCGTGATGTGCCACGCGGTCTCCTCGCCGAGCTCCGTCGCGATCCATGCGGCCAGTGCGGTGAGCTGCTCGTCGTCGTCGTTCACGCCGGGGACGACGTTCGTCACGACTTCGACGTGCATCCCGTGGACCTGCTTCGCGCGCTCCGCGGCCCGCAGGACCGGCTCGACCGACGGGACGCGGCACAGGTGCCGGTACGCCTCGGCTGTCATGCCCTTCACGTCGACCCGCCACACATCGATGGAGCCCGCCAGGTAGTCGAGCCCCGCGGTCGTGATGTAGCCGTTCGTGACCATCACGGTGTACAAGCCCGCGTCGTGTGCGAGGCGCGCCACGTCGTGGACATATTCCGCCTGGATGACCGGTTCGTTGTAGGTGAACGCGACGCCGGCGCAGCCGTTGGCGAGCGCCAGATGCACGACCTGGTCGGGCGGGAGATCGTGCAGCATCCCGCCGTCGACGGTCGCCCGGCTGATCTGCCAGTTCTGGCAGTGTCCGCAGCGCATCGTGCACCCGACGGAACCGACAGAGAACACGAGCGTCCCGGGCCGGTAGTGGAAAACGGGCTTCTTCTCGATCGGATCGACCGCGGCCGACGAAACGCGGCCGTACGTGAGAGCGACGAGGGTGCCGTCGATGTTGCGCCGCACGCCGCATACGCCGACGTGATCGGCCCCGATCAGACACGCGTGCGGACAAAGCTCGCACCGGATGGCGTCACCTTCGGCATGCCAGAGCTCAGCGCTGTGCACGTCCACGTGTGCTCGCCTCCTAGTCGGGCGCGAGGCGGACCTGGTTGCGTCCATTGCCCTTCGCGCGGTAGAGCGCCCGGTCGGCCGCTTCGAGCAACTGGATCGGCTCTGTGATGGACGGGCTCGCCGCAGCGACCCCGATCGACGCGCGGATCCCGACGCTGCGCCGTCCGCCTCCGTCACTTCGTAGCGGAACCTCGGCCTCTTCGAGCAGCAGCCGCAGCTTCTCCGCGACCGCGAACGCCTCGGTCTTGCCGGTCTGTGGCAGCAGGAGGGCGAACTCGTCCCCACCGTAGCGGGCGGGAAGGTCGGTGGTGCGCAGGGTGGCCCGCATCACATCGGCCACCGCCACGAGCACCGCGTCGCCTGCGAGATGCCCGTGCTGGTCGTTGACCGCCTTGAAACCGTCCAGGTCCACCATGAGCATCGCGAGATGACCGCCGTAGCGGGCGGTACGCGCGAACTCCTCGTCCAGCCGCTCCGCGAAGACACGGCGGTTCCACAGGCCGGTCAGCGGATCCAGAGTCGCCGACTCCTCAAGGCTCTCGACTTCCTCGCACAGCAGACGGCTGTGCGCCGGCAGGCATGCGTCCCAGGTGGTCTCGCCGCGATACACCGACACGGCGAACTCCGCGCACGTGGACCGGCCGCACATGCCGCAATCGAGCGGCGCCTCGTCCATGCCCCCATCGCGCAGTATCTCGCGCAGCCGCCCATCGCCGGGCAGCGGCAGACGCACCGGCTCAGACGTGAACGACCGGCGCAGGTCGATGTGGGGCAGGTGCCGCAGCATCTCGCGACTCGAGACCCGCGTGCCGCTGCGGGCGGTGCGCTCCGAGGCCGCCAGGTGCCGCTTCGTGAACAGCGACATGCCCGGGCTGACGGCCGGCCCGTCCAGGCATCCCTCGCAGTTCAGCGCGTCGATGATGTGCGGCGCCGATTCTCCGGCGGCCAGGGCCCGCAGCAACTCGTCCAGCTCGGCGACGCCGCGAACCACGCGGACGTCGCCGGCGATCATGTCCCGCGACTCGAATGTGGATCGCGGATACCCGTCGGTGAGTGATATCTCCTTCAGCGGCTCCGGTCGCCTGCGCCCTGTCGCCGACCACGGGCGCATGTGCGCGGGCGGGTCTCCCTCGAGCCTCGCGACCGCGCTCTCGAGTTCCAGGAAGTCGATCGCGGCGTCGATGATGCCGCCGAACTCGTCCGACAGCGCCTCGTCCTTGCGCGCGAAACACGGAGAGACGTAGACGACCGCGACGTCTTGCTCGTACATCTCTTTGATGAGGCGCGCTTGCGCGACATAGGGAGGAACCAGGGTCGCGAGCGCCCCGGTGAGTGCGGGATGGTAGCGGCGTATCCATTCATTGGTGACCGGGCACGTGGAGCGGATGATCGGCAACCCGTTTCCGGAAGCGTGCCGCAGTTCGTACGCCGCCGCGACCGCCTCTTCCCCCAGAAGCGTGGACTCCACGGCGAAGAACCCGACAGCCTCCAGCATCGCCTCGATCTCATCGGGCGACTTGGGATACATCGCAGCCGCGAACTCCGTCGCGAGAAGTGCGACCACGGGGCGGTCGCCGCGCAGGAGTTCGTCGACTCCGGCGCCGTCCTCACGGACCACCCATGCGGAGTGCGGGCACTCCGTCACGCACAGGCCGCATGAGACGCACTTCTCTTCGATGATCTCGATGGGCCCATCACCGCCCACCCGGACCGCGTGTGCAGGACAGCGCGAGGCGCAGCGCCAACAGCGGCGGCACGCCTCCGCATCCAGTGCTATCAGCGGCGCTGCGGGGGTCATCGATCCGCGCCCTCCGTGCCGGGAAGGCGCATGCGCCGCAGCACGGTGAGGAGCGGCCAGCCGAGCCCGTAGACTACGACGGCCTGCCCGAGCCCTACGCCGATGACACCGGCCAGATACAGCAGCGGCCACGAGCTTGAAGCGGTGATGCCCAGCAGCGGGATCGTGGTGATGCCCGACGCGCCGAGCATGATCGGCAGGTAGGCGGGCACGATGAGCGCGTTGAATACGACCGGCCCTAGAAGCGCGAGCGCGGTGCGGCGGCGGAACCGCCACGACCACAGCGCCCCCAGCAGGGTCGCGGCGGAGCCGAAGATGACGTCGAGAACGCCGACCGCGCCGAACGTCGCCACGCTGGAGAGGTTCGCGAGCGCCGAGCCGATGAGTAGCCCGGGGGCGGCAGCCGGTGTCAGGAGGGCGACGACCGTCAGAGCCTCACTGACGCGAAACTGGACGATGCCGTAGCTGAGCCCCGCCCCGAACTGGATGACCAGGAACGTGAGCGCACCGTAGACGGCGGCGATGACGCCTGCCTGCGCGACCCGCTGCGCCTTCATCTCGTACCGCCGCGGGGCGTACCAAGACAACGAGGGTGGGAGGCCGCGGGCCCGCGGGCGGCTCCGTACCTTTCGAGACCGACGATCATCGAATCCCTCTCCTGTGACGAACCGGACGCCGTGGGCCCTTCCCCGACACCACGACGCGCCCTCGCAGCGCCGACGAGCACGCACTGCGTGTGATGTGATGGTACCCCCGTGCGAGCGTGCTCACGCGACCGGGCCGCTCGAGCTCCGGACGGACCTGGCCACCCTTCGAAGCGCTGCGTCACGCTGACGGCAGCAGCAACTCGGCGATCTGTACCGCGTTGAGTGCGGCGCCCTTTCGCAGTTGGTCCGCCACGACCCAGAGCGCGATCCCGTTCTCGACGCCCGGGTCCCGGCGCAGGCGACCGACGTAGGTGTCGTCGGTCCCTTCCAGGAGCGCCGGCATCGGATAGGTCTTGGACGCCGGATCGTCGAGAACGACGATCCCCGTCGCGGCATCGAGGGCGGCGCGCGCCTCCTCCACCGTCACCGGTGCCGCGAACTCGACGTTGAGAGACTCCGAGTGGCACCGCAACACGGGCACGCGCACGCAGGTCGCCGAGATGGCGACATCCGGCAGGTGCATGATCTTCCGCGTCTCGACGACCATCTTCCACTCCTCCTTGGTGGAGCCATCCTCGAGGAAGACGTCGATCTGGGGGATGCAGTTGAACGCGATGCGATGAGCGAACTCCTTGGGCTCGAAGGAGCGCGCGGAAAGGAAGTCGCCGCTCTGCTCGTAGAGCTCGTCCATGGCGGCCTGCCCGGCGCCGGAGGCCGCCTGGTAGGTCGAGACGACGATGCGCCGGATCGGGGCGAGTCCTGCCAGAGGCTGCAACGCGACGACCATCTGGATCGTGGAGCAGTTCGGGTTGGCGATGACGCCGGCGTGGGTCGCCGCGTCGCCCGGGTTCACCTCGGGCACGACGAGCGGAACGCCGTCCTCCATGCGGAACGCCGACGAGTTGTCGATCATCACGGCGCCGGCACCCACGACTGCGTCGCGGAACATTCGCGACACCTCCGCGCCCGCCGAGAACAGCGCGATGTCCACGCCTTCGAAGCTCGAGGCGGTCATCTCCTCCACACGGATCTCGGTCCCCGCGAACTGCATGTAGCGCCCCGCGGAGCGCGACGACGCGAGCGCGCGGACCTGCGAAGCGGGGAAGGAGCGCTGCTCGAGGACCTTGAGCATCTCGACACCCACAGCGCCGGTGGCGCCTGCGACGGCGACGACGGGGCGGGCCGGCATCTTCTTCGCCCAGGTCATCGCTTCTCACATCCCGGAGCCGAGGGCGACGTCTCGGCGATCACGAACGCCTCACCGAGCCCGAACGCCTCGTGCAGCGTGCGCACCGCCGTTTCCACCTGTTCGGCGCCGATGACGCACGAGATGCGGATCGACGAGGTGGAGATCATATCGAGGTTCACGCCCGCGTCCGCGAGCGAGCGGAACATGAGCGCGGCCACGCCCGGGTGCGTCTTCATCCCGGCGCCCACCAGAGAGACCTTCGCGACCGACTCATCGACCGAGAAGCTGCGGGCGCCCAGAGCCTCGGTGACCGCGGCGACGGCGCGCTTCGCCCGCACGAGGTCCTCTTTCGGCGTGGTGAACGAGATGTCGGTCATCCCCTGTTCGGAGACGTTCTGGATGATCATGTCGACGTTGACGTTGTCCGCCGCGAGTCGGCCGAATACCTCGGCGGCCACGCCCGGCCGGTCCGGCACGTCACGGACGGTCACCTTCGCCTCGGAGGTATCGTGCGTGACCCCCGAGATGATCGCCTGCTCCATCGTTTCGTCCGCCTCCCTGACGATCGTTCCGGGCCCCTGGCCGAACGAGGACCGGACGTGGATGACAACGTTGTGGTTGCGCGCGAACTCCACGCTGCGAAGCTGGAGCACGCGGGCCCCGGTCGCGGCCATCTCGAGCATCTCCTCGTAGGAGATCGTGTCGATCTTGCGCGCTCGCGGCTCGATCCGGGGATCGGCCGTGAACACCCCGTCAACGTCCGTATAGATCTCGCACACGTCCGCGCCGAGTCCGGCGGCGACGGCCACGGCGGTGGTGTCGGAGCCGCCTCGGCCGAGTGTGGTGATCTCACCTTCCGGGGTGAGCGCCTGGAAGCCGGCGATGATGACGATGCGGTCCTGTTCGAGCGCGTCGTTGACCCGGTCGGCGTGGATCTCTTGGATGCGCGCCTTGGTATGGCTGGAGTCTGAGACGATCCCGGCCTGCGCCCCGGTGAAGCTGATCGCCTCGTGCCCTTGCGCGTGGATCGCCATCGCGAGCAGTGCGATCGTGACCTGCTCGCCGGTGGCGAGGAGCATGTCCATCTCGCGCTCGGGTGGCTCGGCGCTGATCGCGTGCGCCTTGGACAGCAGTTCGTCGGTGAAGTCGCCCATCGCGGAAACGACGGCGACGACGCGGTCGCCCCGCTCCTTGGCCTCGATCAGCCTGTGAGCGACCGCCATGATGCGGTCGGTCGTCCCGACCGACGTTCCGCCGTACTTCTGAACGACGAGCGCCATGGTGTCTTCCCCGGCAAACGTAGCGTCACGGGCACGCGGCACCTGCGCGCCGCGAGAGTGGATAAGTGTAGCCCAAGAGGGCTGGCGGCTTCTTCTCGAGGGCGCGCGGCCGGCGTCAGGGGCGGCGGTAGAGCTCCAGGACCAACGCCGACGCGCGCAGGCGCCCGGTCAGTGACTCGATCGCCTCTCCGTAGAAGTGCTCGACGAGGCTACGGCCGGTCACCTGCGCCATGAGTTCACCGAGCTGCCCCACCGTCGCCCGCATCGAGGCGAGTTCGTCCTCGGCGCTGGCGAGCCGGTCCCACCGGGCGCTCACGTGACCTGCTCCCAGCGAGAAGACCGGCTGGTGCCCAGCGAGCCATTGCCCCATCGAGGCCTCGAGGTTGGCGGTGAGTCGCGGCCCCCCGAGCCTGCGGAAGGCCGCGAGCATCCCGTCGGCGACGGAGACGAACACCGCGCGCGCCTCGTAGCGGTCGACATCGGCCGCGGGGTCGAGCGGCACGCCCTCAGACCCCGCGTCCTCGAGCACCTCGATGAGCGCCTCGACGACCCGGGGATCGAAGTACGTCCCCGAGCACCGCCGGAGTTCTTCGATCGCGCCCTCCTGGGACATGCTCGTTCGGTACGGGCGGTCCGCGACCATCGCCTCATACGCGTCCGCTGCCGCCAGCACACGCGCGAGGATCGGGATCTCCTCGCCGCGAAGTCCCGCCGGGTAGCCCTGCCCGTCGTAGCGTTCGTGATGGTGGCGCACGACCGGCGCGATCGACCACGGGAATGCGACCGGGCGCAGGATGTTCGCCCCGATCAGCGGGTGGTGCCGCATCGTCGCGGTCTCCTCCTCATCCAGTGGCCCCGGCTTGCGCAGGATCTGGCCGCTGATGCCGATCTTGCCGATGTCGTGCAGGTATGCCGCCATCTCGAGGGCGGTGCGCTGGTCGTGCGAGAGGCCCAGGCGCTCGGCGGTGGCGCGGGCGAAGACCGCGACACGCTCCGAGTGGCCGCTCATGTACGGCTCCTTGGCATCGACCGCTGCGGCGAGCGACCGGACCGTGGCGAGGTACGCCTCTTGGAGGCTCGCGTAGAGCTCGGTGTTACCGATCGCGACGGTGAGATGGTTCGCGATCGTCGACAAGAGGCGTACGTCGTCACCGGTGAATCGCGCGTGCGGGTCACGGCTGCCGACAGCTATTGCCCCGATCACGCCGTCGGAGGACAGCAGAGGTACGCAGACCGCGGCCAAGGCCCCCGTGATCGCGTCGACGTTCTCGACCTCGCCGACCACGGCGGAGGGGTTGAAGATGAGCGGGCGGCCCTGCCGCACGACCCATTCCGACATCGACGAGCGCACCGCGCGGTCGTCCGGAGCGATGTCGCTCGCGCCCCGCCACACCCGCAGGCGAAGGTCGGAGGAGACGCTGTCGCGCAGCACCAGGTATCCCGAATCCACAGCGAAGCTGCGCATCGCCGCGTCGAGTGTGGAGTCGAGCAGGGTGTCGAGGTCCAGTGTGGAGCCCAGGGCCCGGCTCGTCTCGTACAGGGTGGTGAGCTCGTCCACCTTCTGCGTGAGGTCCTCGGTGCGCTGTTGGATCTGGACAGCCATCGAGTTGAACGCCTGCGACAGCTCGACGAGGTCGCGGCGCGATCCGAGGTCGACACGCACGTCGAGCTCGCCGTCGGCGACGCGCCGTGCGCTGTCGGTCAATGACCCGAGGGAGGCGAGGGAGGCGTTGCCCACGATGAGGGCGACCGCGAACCCTGCGACACCCACGTGGAGACCGAGGTACATCGGTGCCGCGTGGGTCGCGACCGCGGTGACGACCCCCACGATCGCGAACACGCCGAGGACGACACCGGCGGCAGTGACTGCCGTCGTGCGGTCCAAGCGTATGCCCCGCCGTTCCGAACTCACGTTTGAGACTCGCGCTCCCCCCGGATGCGGTTCTTGTTTCCATGATGCACCATCGGCCGTGCGAATACAGCGCGCGAAGAGGGAGGCCCGGCGTGCGGGGCCTCCCTCGTGACGAGCGGTATGTGACGGCTACTGGCCCGCGCGCTTAAGGATGTAGTCGAAGTTGCGGTCGACCTCGTCCTGGACGGCCGCGCGCAGCGCCTCGTTCTCAGGCTTGAAGAGGTGCTTGAACCGGCCCTGGGGCTTCAGAAACTCCTCGATCGGCTTGCGGTTCTCACGCGTCACGCGACGTGTGGTCATCTTCCACTCGCCGTCGACGACCTCGAACAGCGGCCAGAACGCGGTATCGACCGCCGACTTCGCGATCTCCACCGTGCTGTCGTAGGGGATGCGCCAGCCGCGCGGGCATGGAGCGAAGACGTTGAGGAACGCCGCGCCCTCCATGGAGAACGCCTTCTCCGCCTTGGCGGTGAGGTCCTTCCAGTCGGAGATGGAAGCCTGCGCCACGTACGGGATGTGGTGGTCGGCGATGATGGAGGTGAGGTCCTTGCGGCGCTGCACCTTGCCCTGCCCGACCTTGCCGACCTCTGACGTTGTCGCCCACGCGCCGAGCGGCGTGGCGCCGCTGCGCTGGATGCCGGTGTTCATGTACGCACCGTTGTCGTAGCAGACGTACACCATGTCGTGGCCGCGCTCCATCGCGCCGGAAAGCGACTGCAGGCCGATGTCATACGTGCCGCCGTCGCCGCCGAACGCGACGAACTTCATCTTCTTGTCGGCCGGGATCTTGCCGGCGCGCTGGAGCCCCTTGAACGCGGACTCGACGCCGGAGACGGTGGCCGCGGAGTTCGCGAACGCGTTGTGGATGAACGGGATCTTCCACGACGAGTACGGGTAGATCGTCGTGGACACCTCGAGGCAGCCGGTCGCGCAGCCCGCGACGACCTGGCAGTCGCACGCGCCAGCGCCGAGCAGCACCTGACGGACCGCGATCGAGGCGCCGCAGCCGGCACACAGCCGATGCCCGCCTTCGAGCAGGTCCTCGCGATGGGAGAGCTCTCTGAGAGTCGCCATATCGAGCTCCCTCCTACCGTGCGCCGAGGTAGACGAGGCCGGCAGGCTCCGCCGTCCCCGCTGCGATGTCGGCCAGGTCGTTGAAGACGCGCTCGATGAGCTCCGTCTTCACGTCGGAACCACCGAGGCCGTAGATGTAGTCGACGGCCGGGATGCGGGTCGCGAGATCGTAGAGCGCGCTGCGGACCTCGAGATAGAGCGGGCCGCCCTCGGCGCCGAAGCTCTCGGCGCGGTCCAGGACCGCCACCGCCTTCACGCCGGACAGCGCCTGGACCAGTTCCGCGTACGGGAACGGACGGAAGCAGCGGACCTTGACGACGCCCACCTTCATGCCCTGCGCGCGCAGGCCGCGCGCCACGTGACGGGCGTTGCCGGCGGTGGAACCGATGACGACGATCGCGACCTCGGCGTCCTCCATCCCGAACGTCTCCACCATGCCGAACGGACGGCCGCTGATCTCCGACCACTCGGCGCCCACCGACTTCACGACGTCGCGCGAGCGCTCGATCGCCAGCCGCTGCGAGTGCTTGAATTCAAAGTACGGACCACCCAGACCGGCGAATGCGCCGTGGGTGACGTTGCGCTCCGGGTCGAGCAGCGCATTCTCCGGAACGTACTGGCCCACGAACGCCGAGACCGTCTCGTCGTCCATGACCTCGGCCCGATCGATCGAGTGCGTGGTGATGAAGCCGTCGAGCGTGGTCATGACCGGCAGCAGCACGTCCGGGTGCTCGGCGATGCGCACCGACATGATGGTGTTGTCGTAGGCCTCCTGCGCCGTCTCGGCGAACAGGATGACCCAGCCGGTGTCGCGGGCGCCCATGATGTCGGAGTGATCACAGTGGATGTTGATGGGGGCGGAAAGCGCGCGGTTGGCGTTGGCCATGACGATCGGCAGACGCATGCCGGACGCGATGTGCAGCTCCTCCCACATGTAGGCGAGGCCCTGCGATGACGTGGCTGTCATGACTCGCGCGCCGGCGGCGGAGGCACCGATGCAGGCGCTCATGGCGGAATGCTCGGACTCCACCGTCACGTACTCGGTGTGGACGCGGCCGTTGGCCACGAACTTGGCGAACTCCTCGACGATGGTCGTCTGGGGAGTGATCGGGTACGCGGCCATCATGTCGGGCGCGCACTGGCGCATCGCCTCGGCCACGAGCACGTTACCGGTCGCTGCGATCGTCTTCTGCTTCGGCATCCGCTACTTCACCTCCGGCAGTTCGCAGCCCTCGGGCACCATCGTTATCGCGTCGACCGGGCAGATGTTGGCGCAGACGCCGCAGCCCTTGCAGTGGTCGAGATTGAAGGTCGTGACCTTCTCGTCCGCGACGTTGACGGCGCTGTCGGGACAGTAGATCCAGCAGAACAGGCACTGCGTGCACTTGGCGTCGTCGCGGCACGGGCGCTCGCTGCGCCACCCGCCGGTGACGTAGTCACGCGAGTTGCCCGAGTCCGGGATGACGGCGCCGCGCGGGAACTCATCGTTCTTCCACTCACCGATCTTCGAGACGTCCCAGCTCACGAGGCCTGCACCTCCTCGTAGGCGCGGGTCACCGCTGCGACGTTCGCATCGATGACCTCCTGGCTGAACTTCTTGCCGAACGTCTTGGCAAGGTGGTCGGACACCTGCTCGAGCGTGAAGATGCCGGTGAGTTTCGCCAGAGCGCCGATCATCGGCGTGTTCGGCATGTCCCGCTTGAGCGTGTCCTGCGAGATCGTCGAGGCGTCCACGCTGGCCACGACCGCGTCGTCGGCCACGCCGAGCACGCTTCGCAACACCGCCGGTGCTGAACAGGTATTCACGATGATGACGCCGCCCGGGGCGAGCCCGCTCGTGACGTCGACGATCGGGAGCAGCGACTCGTCGAGGACGACGACGACGCTCGGATGCTCGATATTGTTGTGGATCTCGATCGGATCCTCGCTGATGCGGGTGAACGCCTGGATCGGCGCACCCATGCGCTCCGGCCCGTACTCAGGCATCGCCTGGATGTACCGGTCGAGTTCCAGGGCGGTCTCGGCGACGAGCTTGGCTGCCGTGACGGCTCCCTGGCCCGCGCGCGCATGCCAACGGATCTCCGTCAGCTGCTGCTGCATGCCAGCCCCTTTCGATCTTGACTCGTGACGTGCCCGGTTCGGACCGTTCGTTCCCTGAGTCAGACACATGCCGCACACGCGCGCGCGACCGTATCCGAGAGTGTCCGCCCACGATACCCGCGCGTCCACGGCAACAGGTGCCAACGACTCCGCCAACGAGCACGGATCGTCGGTGAACGGTAGACAGATGTTGGAAATTGCGATGCCGGCGAGGCCGTGACGCCGCGTATTCGACCGCCGAGGGGAACCCGGAAGGGCCCCGCATCGTGCACGCGGGGCCCTTCCCTGAACTGCGCTGCGGGCCCGGGTGCCTACCCGAACGCGCCGCGCACGTATTCCGCCGTCTCCTGTCGCTGCGGCGCCTCGAACACCTGCAGGGCGTCGCCCATCTCGAGGAGTCGGCCCATGAGGAAGAAGGCCACCTTGTCCGAGATGCGCTTGGCCTGCGCCATGTTGTGCGTGACGATCACGATCGAGTAGTCGGCCGACAGCTCGAGCAGCAGCTCCTCGATCCGCGCCGTCGAGATCGGGTCGAGTGAGGCGCACGGCTCGTCCAGCATGATGACGGCCGGCTTGACCGCGAGAGCGCGCGCGATGCACAGCCGCTGCTGCTGCCCGCCGGACAACGAGAGCGCTGACCCCTTCAGGTTGCCCTTCACTTCGTCCCACAGGCTCGCATGACGCAGTGCCTGCTCGACGACGCCGTCGAGGGTGGAGCGCGCGATGCGGCTCTCGTGCTCCCGGACCGCGAGTGCGATGTTGTCGTAGATCGACATCGGGAACGGGTTGGGCTGCTGGAACACCATGCCCACGTTGCGGCGCAGCGCCGTCACATTCACGCTCTTGCCGCGGATGTCCTGCCCCGCCAGCCTGATCTTCCCGCGCATCTTGAACGTCGGGATCTCGTCGTTCATGCGGTTGAGGCAGCGCAGGGCGGTTGACTTGCCGCACCCCGATGGCCCGATGAAGGCCGTGATGCGCTTCTCCGGGATGTCGAGGCTCACGTCGTGCAGCACCCGCTTCGACCCGTAGGAGACATCGAGTGCGCGGACTTCGAACACCGATGGCACGTCGGTCGACCTCACCCGCGGAGCTGCGGTCGCCAGCATCCCCTCCAGCATGGAGAAGGTGTCGTTGGGGTCCGCCGTCAGGAAGGTGTCGCTCATTGTCGGGTCCTCTCTCAGCATCGCATCGTCGACTCGCATGGCTCTCCCCCTATGCCGCGCGCTGTTGGCGGCGGAACAGGAGCACGGCGGCAAGGTTGAACACCAGCACGATGGCGATCAGCACGAACGCCGCGCCCAGCGCCGCTCCTGGTGAGTTGCCGTCGCCCGCCGGCGAGTTGAAGTAGATGTAGCTGGTCAAGGTGGAACCCGCGCCTTTCAGCACCTCGACCCAGTTGCCCACCTGCCACCATTTGTCGACCGCCATCGTCATCGTGCCGCCGAGCGTCAGCATCACGATCGCGGTGTCTCCTGCGGCGAGCCCCATCCCCAAGACGACCGCCGTGGCGATGCCCGACTTCGCGGCGGGGAGGACCACCTTGCGGATCGTGCGCCACTTCGTCATGCCGAGTGCCAGCGCGCCCTGCCGTTGCGAGAGCGGGATGTTGCGGATCGATTCCTCGGCGACCTTGATCACGAACGGCAACACGTGCACGCCCATGACGATCGAGGCGACGAGGAACGACCGGCCGAACGCCATGTTCCCGCCCTCGGTACCGCTCGCCGACAGGAACTTGAAGAAGCCCAGTGTGAAGACGGCAAGGCCGAACATGCCGAACACGACGCTCGGAACACTCGCAAGCGTCTCCAGGCCGATGCGGACGATGCGCGTGATCCACCACCGCTCGTCCATGTACTCGGCGAGGTAGATCGCCGCGCCGATGGCGACCGGCAGGATCAGGAAGGTGCTGAACAGCACGAGGACCGCGGTGCCCACCATGGGGGTGCGCACGCCGCCGGCTTCGCCCTCGGTCATGCTCGCGACCGGGTCTGTGCTGAGAAATGTCCAGTTGATCGAGTGCCAGCCCTGCACGAGCAGGTACCCGATGATGAAGAGGCACACGGAGGCGACTGCGATGGCGGCCGCCCAACACAACGCGATGCCCACACGCGATCCGATGCGGTGTCGACCTTCGTCCTGCAGGGGTCCCATGGTTGCTCTTCTCTACAGCGAACGGTCGGTGACGATGCCCATGCGGCGGTTGAACAGGCTGAAAGACCAGCGCGCGAGCAGGCTCAGAGAGATGCTGAACAGCAGCAACAGAGTGGCGAGGCCGAACAGCGCCGCCGCGATGGCCGGAACACTCATGGCCTCACCACCGTTCTCGACGATCGCTGATGCCATCGTGCGGATCGGCTCGAGCATCATGTAGAGCGGGCCGTGTTGAAGCGTCGGGACGAACGCGATGGCGCCGGCGACCATGGAGATGGCGATCGCCTCCCCGATGCCCCGGGCTGCTGCGAGCACCAGCCCCGCGATCAGGCCCGGTGTGGCCGCCGGCAGCTGGATGCGCGTGATCGTGCGCCAGCGCGTCATGCCCAGCGCCAGCCCGCCATCGATGTATGACCGCGGGATGGCTCGCAGCGAGTCGGCGGCCACGGTCACGAAGAACGGAAGGATCATGAAGCTGAGCACGGTGACGCCTGCGAGCAGGCTCGAGCCGTTGATGGGGATCTCCGGCACGATGTCGCCGATGTTGGCCGGAACCACGTGGTCGGAGATGAACGGGACGACCACCATGAGACCGACGAGCCCGAACACCACCGACGGGATGCCCGCCAGCAACTGGACCACCGACTCGAAGGGGAGCTTGATCCACGAGGGCGCCAGTTCCGTGACGAAGACGGCGCACCCGAGACCGAGTACGAGCGAGACGACCAGGGCGCCCATGGTCGAGAAGACTGACCCCGCGATCAGTTGCTTGACCCCGAAGAACGCTCGGCCGGCGGGGTCCCATGCGTCCTCGAGTTGCGTGTCCCAACCACCATGCGTGAGGAACCTCCAGCCCTCGGCGTGGAACACCGGCCACGCCTTCTGCACCACGAAGACGATCAGAAGGGTCACCACGAGGCCGGAGAAGATGGCGGCCGCTCCGAGCAGATAGGGCATGTAGCGGTCGCTGGACGTGCGACTCACGCGCTCCGAGAGATCGATCCCCTCTGGAGCCGGTGTGCCCGCGGAATACGCTGCGCCCTGTGAGTTCGGTGCCATCGTTTCGATGCCTTCTGGGGTCCAGGCGCGGCCGTCTCAGGGTCGCGCTCGCCGGGCGGAATGCGCTGCAGGAGTGCCGCCGCTGCCCGGATGGACGGCGGCGGCACTCCCCGCGCTCGTGATGTGGGACCGCTTAGTGCAGCGGCAGGTAGTCGGCCTTGGTGTAGGTCTGGCCGGTCTTGGTGAGGCACCACGTGATGAAGGTCTTCGCGTTGCCCGCGGGCGCGCCCTTGGTCACGAAGAACAGGTCACGGACGTACGGGTAGCTCCCGTTGAGGGCGGTCGTCTTGGTCGGGACCACGAAGCCGCTGGTAGCGCCCGCCACCTTCGGCATGTTGAGCGCCTTCACCTTGCTCGTGACATAGGACATCGCGAGGTAACCGATCGCGTACTTGTCGCCCTGGATCGCCGACCGCACCATGCCGTTGCTGGCGTAGGTACGGGTGCGGCTCGACTGCTTCGCATTGGAGAGCATGCTGGACTTGAAGTAGGAGTACGTGCCCGAGGAGCCCGTGCGTCCCACGAGGTCGATCGAGTGGCTCGGGAAGGACGAGCCGAGCTGCCGCCAGTTGGTGATCTGGCCGGTGAAGATCTTCTTCACCTGGTCCTGCGTGAGCTTGTAGACCTTGTTGGCCGGATTCACCGCGATGACGAGCGCATCGCGGGCGACCGCCGTGAACACCAGGTCCGAGGGGTCGCTCGACTTCTTGACCGCCGACGACATACCGATGTCGACGATGCCGTTCTCGGCGTCGGTGACGCCCTTGCCCGAACCACCGCCGGCGACGGTGATGCTCCAGCCGTGCGCGGCCTTGTAGACCGACGCCCACTTGGCTGCCAGGGGCTGCAGGGTCGTGGAACCGTCGATGTGGAGCGTGACCGCGAACGCGGGGGCAGCGGTGGTGGCGACCATCGCCATCGTCACGACGGCGGCTGCGATACGGATGCGCGTGGTGCGAAGCATGTGGATGTCCCTCCTTCTGTTCTACGGACTAGCGGGCGACGTGGAGCGTCTTGGAGGCGGTGGCCGACGCGGGCGCGTAGGCGTTGCCGAGGAACTTCGCGCTGACCTTGTACGTGCCGTTCTTCGTGCCGACCTTGAGCTTGGCCTTCACGTATCCGTCCTCGTCGGTCACCAGCGTGTAGGTCAGCGCCGTGTGTCCCGACCGTGCGATGGTCACGCGGATCGTGCCGACGCCGGTGGCCGGGGACACCTGGAAGCTGAAGTAGGTGCCCGCTCGACGAACGGTCTTGCTCGCGGTGACTTTCACCTTGGGAGCGTCGGCTGCGAGCACGGTGACGGTCTCGATCTCGCTGTACGTGTTCGGCGACGTCGAACCTGCTGCCGGCGTCGTCAGGCTCGAGTCCCATGCCTTGTACTCGCACCGGATCTGATACGGGGACACCGGGCTGACGATGGAACCGTCAGTCAGGACGACCGAGTCGTCGATCCCGATACGGAAGGAGAGCGGCGGGACCGTGTTCGTGTCCTCGAGAGCGATGTCCTCGAAGTCACGGAAGTCCTTCCAGACCATCCCGGGAACGGGGGTGCCGCTGGTGTCGACATCCTGCATGAGGACCTGGAAGTGGAACTTGTCGCCGGGCAGTTCGATCTTGGACATGACCGCCGGAGTCAGGACGACCTCGGTGCCGTAGGTGCCTGCATAGCCGGAACCCATATCGCTCCCGACCTGCAGAGCGACGGACTGCTGAGCGACGACTGCGAACGCGGTGGCGACCGACATGGCCACAAGGAGCGTCGCTCCGACGATCACTGCCGCGGCCTTCGACTTCAAACGCATGGTGCCTCCTAACGATTCTCTTCGCGTCCCTGCGTGACGGAGGGCCTCTTGTCGGCCCGGCTGTTCCCGCGTGATCCGAAGGTCGTGTGCACGACGCCTTCGGGCGAGTACGGTATGGATGCTAGGGGTGTGCGAAGTGCGTTTGGTTGCACGCGCGGAAGAAGCGTGTCAACTCCGCGGAAACTGGGAGCGACACGGATGTGAACGCAAGAAGGCGCCCCGTGCCTGATCGGCTTTCGGGGCGCTTGGTTGGTCGGAGAAGGTGACGCCGCGGACGGCGCGTCGTGGCGCGCTTACATCTCCCGGCGCGCCTCGAGAGCGCGTCCCAGCGTGACTTCGTCGGCGAACTCGAGGTCGCCGCCCACCGGTAGACCGGACGCGATGCGGGTCACTTTGATCCCGAGCGGCCGGATCAGGCGCGCGAGGTACAGCGCCGTGGTCTCGCCCTCGACGTTCGGGTTCGTCGCGAGGATGACCTCGGTGACGGTGCCGTCTTCGAGGCGCCCGATGAGCTCGCGCGCCCGGAGCTGATCCGGGCCGATGCCGTCGATCGGCGAGATCGCCCCCTGCAGCACGTGGTACAGGCCGCGGAACTCGCCGGTCCGCTCGACAGCCACGACGTCCCGTGGCTCCTCCACGACGCAGAGCATGGCGGCGTCGCGGCCCGTGTCGGCACAGTACTCGCACAGGTCATCGGATGCGAAGTTGAAGCACCGCGAGCAGAAATGTATCTGCCGCTTCACTTCGATGAGCGCTTCAGCAAGGCGTTGGGCGCTGGCGTCGTCGCCCTTGAGGATGTGGAACGCCAGCCGCTGAGCGGACTTCGGGCCGACGCCCGGCAGGCGTTCGAGCTCTTCGAGGAGGCGGGTGATCGGTTCGGCGTAGTAGGACATCGGCGCTAGAAGCCCATTCCGCCCGGCAGCCCGAGGCCGCCCATGACGCGGGACATCTTCTGGTTCGCGAGGTCCTGGGCCTGACGCAGCGCCTCGTTGACCGCCGCGACCACCATGTCCTGGAGCATCGCGACGTCGTCCGGGTCCACAGCGCGCGGATCGATGACCACGTCGGTGACGTTCAGGTCGCCGGTGATCGACACCTTCACGGCCCCGCCGCCCGCTGACGCGGTGACGAGGTCGCTCTTGAGTTCCTCCTGGACGCGCGCCATCTCCGCCTGGGCGCGCTGGACCTGCTTCATCGCCTGCGCCTGGTTCATGTTCGGTTTCACTCAGGCATCCTTTCCCGTGTCTGGTTCGGACTCTCCGATGACCGCGGCTCCGAGCCCCTCGGTCAGCATCCTGTCGAGCTCGCTCGGGTCACCGGCCGCGCTCTTCGGAGGCGGGGGCGCATACGATGCGCCGTCGCCCGGATCCGGCCGCACCTCACCCCGGCCGAGCTGGTATCGCAGGGAGACGTGCCAACCGAGGACCTTAGCGATCGACTCGCGCAGGAGCGCGGTGACCTCGATGTCCTCGGCCATCTGCTTGAATACGCGACCATCCGGGCCGAACTCCACGACGACCACGTCCCCATCGACGTCGGCCTGCGTGTTGAGGAACATCTTGCTGGTCGCGGGCCGGACCGCCTTCACCTCACGAAGGACGTCCTTCCACTTGCGTCGGAGCTCACCCACGTCAAGATTTCCCGACGCGGACGTGCGTTTCGCCGGGGCCGGCGCCGGTGCTGGAACAGGGGCCTCGCCAACGGCGGGTGCCGGCTCCTCCGCGTCGACTGACGGCGGCGCGGCCACCGGTGCCTCGACCGCAACCGGTGCAGGAGCGGGTTTGGGCACCACCGCGGGTGTCGCGGTCGGCGCATCAACCGGGGCGGCAGCTGCGGGTGGCACCGGAGCCGGCTCGGCTTTCGGCGCCGTCCGGCCAGACACAGGGGCGGGCGCAGCGACGGGAGCAGCCACGGACACCCCGGCCTCGAGGGCCGCGACCCGCTCAGCGAGCGACTCGAGCGTCAGGTCCGACACCGGGCGCGCGATCCGTGCGAGCGACACCTCGAGCGCGAGGCGGGCGTCCGGTGCGCGGCGCAGCTCGGAACCCACGCGTCCGAGTTCGTCGAGCACTCGGGCCAGACGGTCGAGGTCGAACCGTTCGGCCTGAGCGCGAAGGCGCGCTGCGTCCGCCTCGGTCACGTCGACGATCCCGTCGATCTCGGTCGTCGCCGCGAGCACGAAGAGGTCGCGCACGTGCCCGGTCAGCGCACGAACGAACTCGGAAATATCGTGGCCGGTCTCCACCAGGTCCGCGACGAAGGCGAAGAGCCCCGCCACGTCGCGGTCCGCGAGCAGTCCCGTGACCTCGAACAGGCGCGCGGTGTCGACTTCGCCGAGAAGCCCCTCCACATCGGCGACCGAGATCGAACCGCCCGTGAACGCCGCCATCTGGTCGAGTGTGCCGATCGCATCGCGCATCCCGCCCGCAGCGTGGCGCGCGATGAGCGCCAACGTGCCGTCCTCGACCGCGATCTTCTCCTCGGTCGCTATGTAGCGGAGACGGCCGACGATGTCGTCGGTACCGATCCGGCGGAAGTCGAACCGCTGACAGCGCGACAGGATCGTTTCCGGCACTTTGTGCGGATGCGTCGTGGCCAGCACGAACACCGTCTTGGCGGGCGGCTCCTCAAGCGTCTTGAGCAGCGCGTTGAACGCCGAGGTCGACAGCATGTGGACCTCGTCGATGATGTAGACCTTGTAGCCGCCGTGCGTGGCGGCGTAGTTGACCTTGCTGATGATCTCGTCCCGGATGGCGTCCACGCCCGTGCGCGATGCCGCATCGAGCTCGATCACGTCCGCATAGCGGCCTTCGGTGATCTCGCGGCAGGCCTCGCAGGTGTTGTCCGGGTCCGGCGTGGGCCCTTGGTCGCAATCGAGCGCCTTCGCCAGGATGCGCGCGGTGGTGGTCTTGCCGGTACCGCGTGGCCCCGAGAACAGGTAGGCGTGCGCGACCGAGCCCTCCGCGACGGCGTTACGTAGCGTGCGCGTCACGTGGCCTTGGCCGACGACGTCGCCGAATACCTGGGGACGATACGTGCGATAGAGGGATTGGTGCGCCATATGAGGTGGATCCGTCTCCCGTTCGTGCGCTGACGCGGGCGCGTGCCCGCGTATGCAGTATACAAACGCGCTCTGACGTGTGCCGCGCATGTGCGGCATCACCGCGAAGAGAAGCGGCCGACGCCCCGCATCGGACCCCGGACACCCATCAGTGACCGCTTATGGCTGCTGCCTTCCGGCCCTGACCAGGTTCACGGTGTGACGCCGTCCGAGGCCCGGCGCGGGGCGCCGACCGAGTGCGTAGCATAGCACTCTCGGTGCCGCATCCGGGTGCGTGCGCCGCCCGGCGGGTATGCTCGATGGCAGCGACCTTCGGAGGCGGAAGATGGAACTCAGCAGCCCTGCATACCGTGACGGCGAGACGATGCCGGCCCGGTTCGCGACCGTCAACGTGACCGGTGGAACGGGAGTCTCTATACCGCTCTCATGGAGCGATGCGCCGCCCGATACCCGGTCGTTCGCACTCGCGCTCATCGACATCCATCCGGTCGCGCACGGTTGGGTCCACTGGCTCGTCACCGACGTGCCGGCGGACGCGCACGCGCTCGGCGAAGGCGCGTCCCGCACGGGCGGGATGCCGCCGGGTGCCGTGGAACACGCGAACACGGGCGGACCGCGCGGCTACGGTGGGCCGCAACCTCCCGTTGGGAGCGGCGTGCACGACTACGTCGCCCATTTGTACGCGCTCGACGTGCCGGGCCTCGCCCTTGGCCCGGAGGCTTCGTGGGAGGCGGTGCGGGCAGCGATGTCCGGGCACCTGCTCGCGACCGCGACCTTGGTGGGCCGCTTCGGGCGCTGAGGCCGCGACCCCGCTGGGCGCCTCGCTCACGCCGCTGAGCCGCTGCGCGGCACGCGCCCAGCGCGGGCCGCTACCGACGCGCCGACAAGATGACGTGCCGGTTCACGAACGATGCCTCGGGTGTTCCCCATCCCTCGGGTTCCAGCCACGCCTCGGCCTCCGCGGGGGCGTCAGCGACGATCCTGATGAGTTCATCCACGGTCTCGGACGTGCAGGACTGCAGCGATGTCCACTCGAGGAACGGGTGGCGCTTCGCCACGATGTCGACGCTCGCAACGGTCAGCCCTGTCTCCTCGAGAAGTGACAGCCACTCGCTGAGCGGCAGGGCGCGCGCATGGCTCGGATCCCGCAGTGACTCGAACGCCTCGACGACCGCAGCGTTCGCCGCGTCCTCCGGCACGATCTGGTCCTGCAAGACGAACGTCCCTCCCGGCCGCAGTACGCGCGCGACCTCGCGTACGAACGCCGCGGGCTTCGGAAAATGGTGCGCCGCGATCCGGCAGGTGACGATGTCGAAGGAACGGTCCTCGAACGGCAGGTCCTCGGCGTCCGCGATGGCGAAGTCGATGTTGGCGGCCCCCCGGCTCGCGGAATGCTCGCGGGCGGAGTCCAGCATCTCGGGAGTGAGATCGGTTGCCAGCACGCGCGCGACGTGAGGCGCCATCGCGATCGCCGTATGCCCTCCTCCGGTGGCGATGTCGAGTACCAGCGAACAACGAGCCGCCCCGGAGACCGCGACGATCCGCGCGAGGTCCGCTTCCGCTGCATGCGTCGGGCTCGAGACGTAACCGCGTGCCGCCCGTCCGAAGCGCTCCCGTACCGATTCCCGGTTGTCCACGCCCACCGACCTCCTCGTCTCGCCGTCGCCTTCCACCCTACGACCGGGCCGCGTCCGGATGCGCGCCCGTCGCCGTCGCGTTACGCTGACCCCATGGAAACCACCACACCGCCCCTGCTGCGCCTCACCGACTGCGTCGTCGTCAGAGACGGGCGACCGATACTCTCCGTCGACGACCTCACGCTCCACGCCGGCGAGCACATCGCCGTCCTCGGACCCAACGGCGCCGGCAAGTCCACGCTCATCCGCCTGCTCACGCGCGACGTCCGCCCTCTCGCCCACGACGATGGTTCGCCTGCCGTCGTGCTGCTGGGCAAGGAACGCTGGGCGCTCGCCGACTCGCGCAAGGTCATGGGCGTGGTCAGCAACTCCCTGCAGGACGAGTACTCGGTGGCCGTGACGGTGCGCGACACCGTGACGAGCGGGTTCTTCGGATCGATCGGGCTCTACCGGCACCAGACGGTCACACTCGCGATGCAGGAGAAGACCGAGCAGCTCGTCGCGCTCTTGGGGATCCAGCGTCTCGCCGAACGCACGATGGACACGCTCTCCACCGGCGAGGCCCGCCGCGCTCTCATCGCCCGCGCGCTCGTGCACGACCCCGCCGTGCTCGTGCTCGACGAGCCTACCGACGGTCTCGACCCCTCGGGCCAGTACCACGTGTTGCAGGCCGTCAGCGCGATCGCGCGGGCCGGGCACGCGATCGTCCTCGTCACCCATCACGTGTCCGACATCGTCCCCGAGGTGAGCCGCATCGTGACGCTGAGGGACGGACGCATCCATGCCGACGGGAGCAAGTCCGACCTCCTCACCGACGCGCGGATGTCCGACCTGTTCGGCATCCCCGCCCATCTCGAGGAGCGCGACGGCTGGTTCCGCATGTGGTGAGGCCGCTCGCCTCGCATCTCGGCAGGCTCGGCGGGTAAGAACGGTAGAAGCAGAACGCGGCCGGGAGGCCGCTCCCCCGTCGATCGGAGTCGAGCATGCCGCGCGCGATCTGGAGAGGGACCATCTCTTTCGGACTCGTCACCATCCCCGTGTCGCTGCTCGCAGCCGAGCAGCCGCGTGAACTCGCCTTCCACCTCTTGGACGGCCGGGACCTCACCCCGATCCACAACATGCGGGTGAACGAGGCGACCGGCAAAGAGGTCGAGTGGGAGCACGTCGTCAAGGGGTTCGAGGCGAGCCCGGGCAGCTACGTCGTCGTCACCGATGACGACCTGCGCTCGGCGAACGTGGAAGCCACCCAGACCATCGACGTCCTTGCGGCGGTCTGCGCCGACGAGATCCATCCGCAGCTGTTCTCGGCCCCGTACTACCTCGAGCCGGACAAGGCGGGGCGCAAGGCGTTCCTGCTCCTGCGCGAGGCGCTGAGATCCGCGAAACGTGTCGCGCTCGCCAAGATCGTCATCCGCACGCGCCAGCACCTCTGCGCGCTGGTCCCCGACGGCGAGCTCCTGCTGCTGGAAGTCCTCCGCTACCCGTACGAGTTGCGCGAGACCTCCGGTATCGACCTGCCGGCGAGCGGCGACGCCGCGATGAAGGAAGCGGGCGTCACGAAGGCGGAACTCGACTTGGCCACGCAGCTCGTAGCCACGATCTCGAAGCCCTTCGACCCCGCGGCGCCCGAGTACCGCGACACCTACCATGACGACTTGATGGCGCTCATCGAACGCAAGGCATCCGGCGCCGAGCCCGCGCCGGTGCCCGAGCCTGCGAAACCCGAGAAGGCCGGCGAGGTCGTCGACATCGTCGCACTGCTCACGCGCTCGCTCGACGAGGCCAAGCGCGCCAAGGCGTAGAGAGAGGCCAGCCGTATGCCGCTCGAGGAATACCGGCGCAAGCGCGACTTCACCACCACGCCCGAACCGGCCGGGGCGCCTGAACGGGCGCCGGGCGCTGGCGCTCCGCTGCGCTTCGTCATCCACAAGCACGCGGCACGCGCGCTGCACTACGACCTGCGCCTCGAGGTGAATGGCGTGTACGCATCATGGGCGGTTCCCAAGGGCCCTTCGCTCGATACCAAGGACAAGCACCTCGCCGTTCACGTGGAGGACCACCCTCTCGAGTACGGCGAGTTCGAAGGCGTGATCCCCGCCGGCGAGTACGGCGGCGGCACGGTGATGATCTGGGACCGTGGCACGTTCGAACCGGTGGGCGACGCGGCCGCAGGCATCGAGAAGGGCGACTTCAAGTTCGTGCTCGACGGGGAGAAGCTCCACGGGCAGTGGGTGCTCGTGCGGATGAAGCCGCGCCCGGGCGACAAGCGGGAGAACTGGTTGCTCATCAAGGAGCGCGACGACAACGTACGCCCCCACGACGACTACGACGTCCTGGCCGCCGAGCCGGACTCCGCCGCGACCGGCCGCACCATGGAGCAGATCGCCGCCGGCGGCAACGTGTGGCACTCGGATCCGGCCGCGGCCGTGCGCGCAGCCTCTCAGCCGCCCGGAACGGCAGGCGTTCCCACCGCGGCCCCGACGACCGCCCCCTCGGGTTCCGCCCCCTTTCCAACCGACGCGCCGTTCCAGCTCGCCACCCTCGTAGCCGAGTCGCCCACCGGCGACGAATGGCTCCACGAAGTGAAGTACGACGGATACCGGTTGCACGTCGCGCTGGAGGACGGGACCGCCCGCGTCTTCACGCGCAACGGCGAGGACTGGAGCGAACGCTTCCCCGGCCTGGCGCGCGCCGTAGAGGCCCTGCCCGCGAAGTCGGCTCTGCTCGACGGCGAGGCGGTCGTGCTCGACGCCGATGGCCGTTCCGACTTCGGACTACTGCAGGAGGCTCTCTCGAACAAGGCATACGACCTGGTGCGGCTCGAGACGTTCGACCTCCTGTACCTCGATGGTTACGACCTACGCGCGGAGACGCTCGCCCGGCGCAAAGTACTGCTCGCGTCCCTGTTGGGTGGCGCGCCAGCCGAGAGCCCTCTGCATCTCGTCGAACACTTCGCCGGGCGCGGCCCGGAGTACCACGCCGCCTCGTGCGCGCTGCTCCTCGAAGGCTCGATGAGCAAACGCGCGGACCGGCCCTGGATCGGGGGGCGCACCCGCGACTGGCTCAAGGTGAAGTGCCTCGCCCGCCAGGAGTTCGTCATCGGCGGTTGGACCGACCCTGCGGGCTCGCGCGCCGGGTTCGGAGCGCTGCTTCTGGGCGTGCACGACGCGAATGGCCGGTTGGTCTACGCCGGCCGGGTCGGGACCGGGTTCACCGAGCGGACGCTTTCGGAACTCTCGGTGCTGCTCGCTCCGCTCGAGACCGCTGACGCGCCATTCGAGCAACCGCCGCGACCGGCGCACGTGCACTGGGTTCGGCCGGAGTTGATCGCGGAGGTCGCCTTCCGCGAATGGACGCGCGACGGCCTCGTGCGGCAGCCGTCGTTCAAGGGACTGCGTCAAGACAAGGACCCGGCGGGCGTAGTTCGAGAGGAGCCCGCGTCCGCGCGCACCTCGGCGGCGGCTGCGCCTTCTGAGGAGCTCGCCCCGGACCCCACGGATAGGCCGACGGCCAGCGGCCCCGTAGCGGTGCGCGGGGTGACCATCAGCAACCCCGCCCGCGTGCTCGAGCCGGCCGGGATCGCCAAACTCGAGCTCGCGCGCTACTACGACGCGGTCGCCGAGCACATGCTGCCGCACCTGCTGGAGCGTCCGCTCACGATCGTGCGGTGCCCGCACGGGTCCGGCGGCGACGTGGGCTGCTTCTACCAGAAGCACCCCGAGGTGCGCGGCTGGCCCACGGTGTTCGGCACCGTTGAGATCCTGGACAGCGACGGGCCCGCGACGTACATCTTCGTCAAGGACGCGGAGGGACTGATCGCTCTGGCGCAGCTGGGAACGCTGGAGATCCATACGTGGAGTTCGACGGCCGCTGATCCCGAGAAGCCCGACCGGATAGTGTTCGACCTCGACCCGGGACCCGGCGTCGAGTTCCCCGAGGTCGCAACCGGTGCGCGAACGGTCCGTGACGCGCTCGGCGCCCTCGGCCTGTCATCGTTCGTGAAGACCACGGGCGGGCACGGTTTGCACGTCGTGACCCCGATCGCCCCCGAACGCGGATACGACGACGTCCGGGCGTTCGCGCATTCGGTGGTGGACGTGCTCGCGCGGGAGCGCCCGGGCGAGTTCACCGCTTTGATGGCGAAGGCGAAGCGGCCGGGGCGCGTGTTCATCGACTACCTGCGAAACGCTCACGGCGCCACCGCGGTGTGCGCGTTCTCGACGCGGGCCCGCCCCGGAGCCAAGGTCAGCGTGCCGCTGGCCTGGGACGAACTCACCGGGCTGGATCCTGCCCGCTACGACACGCACTCGGTGCCCCGGCGCCTCGCCGCGCTCGGCGCCGACCCGTGGGCGGGCTACGACGAGGCCCGCGTCCCCCTGACGGACGCGATGCTGGCCGCCGTCGGGGTGACTCCTCCGATGATCTCCTAATCGGGGACCCGCAACGCGCCGATACGTGATTCGGACGACCAGCCTCTGGTCGCCTGCGCGCGCATGCGCACCGGGAACGGAAGCATACTGGTCTCATGGAAGAGCAGCATCACATAACGTACTGCGAACGGTGCGGCGTGGAGCTCCTCCCCGCCGACCCGGAGCCGCTGTGCGCGATGTGTTTCGTGAGCGACACGAACATCGTCGCTCCCTCGCTGCTCCTTGTGACCGACGCCAGCTGGAGCGGGACCACACCATCGAGGCCCGCGACGCCGATGCGGTCGCGCAACGCGTTCCACGCCTGGCGGCCGGACCCAGACGGCTCGCTCGCCAAGAAGCGCCGCACGCGGTCGCGGCGCCTCACCATCGCGTTCGCCCTCGTGAGCGTCGTGGCGCTCCTGTTCGCCGTCGTCCCCGCGGCGATCTCGTCCACGGAGCCGGGCCCGGTCCACATCGGCGTTCAGCAGGTGGATGCGGGCACGAACGCCTGCCTCGCGAACCTCTACATACTCGTCGCGGACAAGGTCGCGGGCCGCGCGTCGCCCACCGATATCGTATGCCCCGCCAGCGGCAAGCCGTACGTGTACACCCAGTACCAAGGGGTCACCACCATCGCCTGCCCGGACGCTGCTGCGCACAACCAGCTGCGCATCTACGTGCGCTCCGACACGCGGGTGCCGATCGTCAACTGAGCGGCTCCGGTTCGGCCCGCCAGGCGGCTCACGTGTCATCGCTGCGCGCTACGATGTGCCCACGCACCGTCACCTGACCCAAGGGACGCTCATGGACGCACTCGAAGCGATCACCTCCCGCCGCAGCATCCGTCGCTACACCGACGAGCCCGTGACCGAAACCGAACTCGAGGCGCTGCTGCGTGCCGCCATGTGCGCGCCATCCGGATTCGGTCAGCGCTCGGCGCGCTACGTGGTGGTCCGCGAGCCTGACACCCGCCGCATGCTGTCCGAGGTCTCGAAGCATGCCGGTCCGGTCGCGGGTGCGCCGGTCGCCATCGTCGTGTGCGGTGACACGACCGCCGAACGCCATCCGGGCACCTACTTCATCCACGATGCGGTGGCCGCGCTCGAGAACCTGCTGACCGCGGCCACCGCCCTCGGCCTCGGCGCGGTGTGGGTCGGAGTACATCCATGGCCTGACCGGATGGATGCTGTACGTGCCGCTGTCGGCCTTCCCGAAGGCGTCGAGCCGATCGCAACAGTCGCGGTGGGGCACCCCGAGTCGGTTCCCGTCTCTCCCGACCGTTACGACGAGACGTTCGTACATCGCGAACGCTGGTAGCCGCAGAGCGCCCATGCCGGCGACCGCCGGCAGCCGCCCACCGCCCGATCCGATCCCAAAGGAGTAGACGTGCCGTTCATCCGCATCGATGTCACCGGTCCCAAGACCAGCGACTACAAGAAGGCGCTCCTCGCGGGCACCCGCGCCACCGTCACCTCCGTCTTCGATGTTCCGGACGCACGCGTCACCGTGCGCATCATCGAAACGCCTGCGGCGGACGTGGACATCCCCGCCTGCCGCACCGAACGCCTCACGATGGTGGACGTGCTCATGTTCGGGGGCCGCACGCCCGAGCTCAAGGCGGCGATGGCGACGGCCCTGCGAAGCGCGCTCGCCAAAGATCCAGGCATCGAGCCGTCCGAGGTCATAGTCAACTTCCGCGAAGCCGACGTCGTGGACCTGGACGTGTTTCGCGGGTAGCGCCGCTCGGCGGCGTCCATGACCGACCGGCGCTCATTCCATACCGCTCGACGGATTCGGAAGCCTAAGCCCTGATTTAGGGTGGGCGGCGCAGGACAGCGGGCCGTGGGCGGGGCAACCTAGTAGTGATCGGGTGCCTGGTGGCGGGGGTAGTCACCAAGGCGTCCGGTTCACGCATGCTCAGGCTGCCGTGACCTGCCATGTACGCGAAGGCTGGAGGGATCCGATGCGAGACATCCTGTATGTGGACATGTCGACACTGTCGACCGAGCGCAAGCCGTTGCCGGAGAAGTGGGCGCGCTACGCCGGCCGCGCGCTCACAGACGCGATCGTCTATGAGATGGTGCCGCCGACGTCCGACCCGCTCGGTCCCGAGAACGTCCTTGTCGTCTCGCCGGGCCTGTTCGGCGGAACGAGCACCCCGAACGGCGGCCGCCTCTCCTTCGGCGCCAAGAGCCCGCTCACCGGAGGCCTCAAGGAGTCGAACTCCGGCGGGCAGGCCGCTCACGCTCTGGCCAAGATCGGCATCGCGGCGAT
>JAHEXP010000095.1 GCA_023252055.1 Coriobacteriia bacterium | reverse complement strand
CGTCGGCGACGCTCTGCCAGGTCTGGCCGGCCGCGCGCAGCTCATCGACGAGGTGGGCGACCTCGGTTCGGTGTCGCCGGAGCGGCGGCTTCGGCTGCTTCCGGCCCGAGTCGAGCAACTTGCGGTAGAGGTCGTTGAGGTCCATCGGAGTCAGCTGCTGCAGCTGGATGCCGCCGATGCACGGGACCACGTGGAGACGGACGTAGCGGGCGTACGAGCGGTACGTGCTCTCCTCGAGCGTCGGCGGCCGCTGGATCGGCAGCCACTCGTCGACGAGGAATTCCCGCACGGTGACGCGCTCGGGCCGGACCCAGGTCCCTGTCTGCCGTGCGTTGAGCGCTTGGATCTGGGCAGCCTCTGCCTCGCGGCGGGTGGGAAAGCCGCCCTTGCTCACCTGCTTGCGCGTGCCGTCACTGTCGGTGACGTAGACGTAGTAGGTCCATGTCGAGCCTCGCTTGCGGATGTTCGACTGTCGGCTCATGTTCAGCCTCCTGTTGGCTTGCGGCTCGACCCGCGTCCCGATTTCGAGGACCCGGGCTTGTGGCGGGTGGCGGCGATGTCCTCGACGATGTCCTCGTCCACGAAGGCGCGCGGCTTGTAGTTGTTGAAGGCGTCGAGGGCGTCAGCGAGGCCACGCAGGTTCGCGGCGAACGTGGCGACATCTTCGCCTTGCTGCGGCGCACCGCGCATGCGACGGGCTGCGAGGCCGTGGAAGGCCGCAGCGAGGACGTCCTCAGGGTCCAGCGGCTGACGATGCCGGAGCCGTCCCGACAGCTCGGCGACGACGGCGTCCGCTTCCGGGAGCGCGTCGGACCGGGGGATGTCGATGCCGTTGATGAGCAGCTCCGACCAGTTGGCGGCGCGGTCGGCGACGACACCGAAGCTGTCGCGGTGCCCGAGCAGGAGCACGAGGAGGTATTCCCACGGGAGTCCCGTCTTCGCGTCGTCGGTGGCGAAGCGGCCGTCGCCGTCATCAGGCGGCAGGAAGAAGAATAGGACCGGCAGGTCGAAGGTGCGGGCCAGCGCGACGAGCTCGTTGGCGGTGAACTGCCGGATCCGCTGCCCGCTGACCGATCCTTCCGCCTGAGCGACGGTCGCCTGGCTCCACTTGGTCCCCGTGAACCTCGTGAGCCGCTCGGCCACCTGCACCTGGGTCAGGCCGCGCAGCTCGCGGGCGAGGGTGACGTTGTGAGCGACGACCTGGCTGGCCGTCCAGCGGCGCTCGTCGGTTCGGGCCTTCGGCATCAGGCGCTCCGTCTCAGATGAATGACGATCTCGGTGTTGCGTTGTCCGCCCCGATATCTCATCATGCTATGACGAATTACGCCAGTGTTATGTGAGAGAGGTCGTGGCCATGCAGTTCGATCCGTTCGGCGAGCTACCGCCCTGGCTGACGCCGGAACAGGCCCGGAAGCTCTACCAGTTGGGCCGCTCACAGTTCTACGAGCAGATGCGGTTGTACCGCGAGACCGGCGGGCGCGAAGGCATCCCCAACAAGCGCTTCGGGCGCGTCCTGCGCATCCCGACCGCCGGCCTGTTGCGCATGGCACTCATCGAGCTCGACGACGGCGAGGGCGGCGACCATGCCGCGTGAGGTCCGCATCGAGCACCACTACCCGCAAGCCCAAGCGTTCCTCGTCGCGCACGGCCAGCAAGGCGTCATCGTGCTTCACGCGCTCTTGCAGGACGCGGACGAGCGCGGCGGCGTGATCGTCGCGTCGGGCAGCAGCCGCACGCTGGCCGCGCGCACCGAGCTGGTGTCGAAGGACACGGTCCACCGTCAGCTGATGAGCCTGCAACGCGCCGGCATCCTCCAACGCGTTCCCTCTGACGACTCCCGATCACCGAGCTACGTCGTCCACCTCGACGACCTCGGCATCACCGTCGCCTTCCCTCATCACTCCTGAGGTCCTCCATGATCGCAACCTCCATCCGCCCCCCACTGTCTCAACGCAGAACAGACGAGTGCACGTACCCGTGCGGGACCAAGCCGTGACCGCCCGCGTGACGACCCTGCAGGGCCCATCGGCCGGCGCGTACTACGTCGAGAAGGAGCTCGGCTACTACCTCGACGACGGCGAGCCGCCCGGGCGGTGGCGCGGCTCTGCCGCGGGCGACCTCGGGCTCGAAGGAGTCGTCGTCGACGATGACTTCCTCGCGCTGATGGACGGCCTCGACCCGCGCTCCGGTCAGCTGCTGGGAACCAAGCACACCGAACGGACCGTGCGCGGGTTCGACGTCACGTGCTCGGCTCCCAAGAGCGTCTCGCTGCTCTACGCGTTTGGTGATGCCGACGTCCGCGGCCACGCGTTGGCGGCGCACGACGCCGCCGTCGATGCCGTAGTCTCGTGGATCGAGGACCACGCCCACACCCGAGTCCGGGTACACGGCGAGGTCTGCGCCTTCGACGCGGATGGCATCGTCGCCGCCTGTTTTCGCCAGCACACGAGCCGCGAGTTGGACCCGCAGCTCCACACGCACGTGGTCGTCGCGAACCGGGTCAAGGCACCCGACGGGCGCTGGCTCGCCCTCGATGCCCGCACGATCAAGCGCGACCAGCAGACCCTTTCGCGCCTCTATCACGCCGGCCTACGGGCGGAACTCACGGCCCGACTCGGCGTCCGCTGGGTCGAACCGGACAACGGGATCGCCGAGATCGTCGACATGCCAAAGGAGGTCTTGGTCGAGTTCTCCCGCCGGAGCCAGGCGATCAAGGAGCGGATCGAGGACAAGATCGACGGCTTTGTCGAGCAGTTCGATCG
>JAHEXP010000004.1 GCA_023252055.1 Coriobacteriia bacterium | reverse complement strand
TTGCGGGAGGTCTGCGCGATCGACGTGTGCGAGGCGCGTGACGGCGATCGTGTCGTCCGCGGCAGGGCGCTCATCGCGCCGGGCAACCACCATCTGGTGCTCAGACGCGCGGGCGCGGCCTACGTCGTCCAGGTGCGAAGCGGCCCTCTCGTGTCCGGGCACCGGCCGTCTGTCGACATCCTCTTCAAGTCCGTGGCCCGTAATGCCGGATCCAACGCGGTCGGCGTGCTGATGACCGGGATGGGTCACGACGGCGCATCGGGGCTCCTCGCCATGCGCAAGGCCGGCGCCGCGACGCTCGCGCAGGATGAGGCGTCATCCGTCGTGTACGGCATGGCGAAGGAGGCGGTTCGAGTCGGAGCGGTCGATGAGGTGGTCCCACTGGGGGGTATAGCCTCATTGATACTCGAATGCGTTCAGAAGTGACCCCGGGTTGCCGATGAGATAACCGGGACCTTCGTCCGTGACGAACGAGCGAAGAGATCACTGAACCGGTGGGGGTTCGCACATGCCCGAGAACAGCGCGTCGCCGCCGCACGAGCGGCTGGCCTACCTTGAAGGACTCGTCGATGCTCTCGGAGGTGTCGTCTGGGAGTTCGACTGGTCGACGGGCTGCTTCACCTATGTGAGCCGGGCCGCTGAAGAGATGCTCGGCTTCTCGAAGTCGGAGTGGATGGCTCCGGGCTTCTGGCTCGGGCGTCTGCACCCGGATGACGCCGAATGGGCGCCCTCTTACTGTGCCGAGGCGACGCAAGACGGTCGCGATCACGAGTTCGAGTATCGGATGCTTCGCAAGGACGGGCGAGAGGTCTGGGTGTACGACCTGGTCAGCGTCGACCCGGAGGCCCGTATGGACGGGCGGTTGCGGGGGATCCTGCTCGACATCACCGAACGGAAGACCGCCCAGGCGCTGGCCGCCACCAAGGACGAGGAGTTCCAAGCAGTCTTCCGTGTGATGCAGGACGCCTACTTCAGGGTGTCGCCTGACGACCGCGTCTTGAGTTGCGAGGCGCCCGCCGGGATGCTGATGCCGCAGGCGGGCGAGACTGCGACCGGCAGGAACCTACTCGACCTTTTCGCCCCCCGGCTCGAGGACACGCTCCGCAGCTGCCTGTCGATCACCCGCGATACCGACACCATGGTGGTCTCGGAGTTCGACGTGGTCGACGGATCCGGATCCAGGGCGTATGAGGCGCGCTTCCTGCCCATCAAGGGCGGCGAGGTGTCGCTCATCGTCCGCGACATCACCGACAAACGCGACGTCATGAGTAGGCTCCAACGCTCCAAGGAGCGCTACAGGACGCTCATCGACATGTCGCCGTACGCTGTGCTCGTCGCCACGCTCGACCACCGGATTCTCTTCAGCAACGCGGCCGCCGGGGCGATCCTGGGAACCGGCGAGGGTAACCAGCTCGAGGGTAGGAGCCTCGACGAGATCTCCGACGACTCAAGGGCGAGCGAGAAGGCCCGGTCAGAGGCGCACAGGGTCGAGGCGCAGATGCGCGTGTGGAAGCCCGGTGAGCCAGCCCCCGCGTCGCCGCCGGTACTGAGCGCGATGCGCACGCTTTCCGGGCGCGCGATCGACATCGAGCGATCCGTCGCGGGGGTCATGTTCCGCGACAAACCATCGCTGCTCATCCAGTTCCGCGATGTCACGGACGAGCTCGAGGCACTGCGGCTCACGCGGGAATCGGAAGCGCGATTCCGCGCACTGATCGATGCGACACCGACCGGCATGCACCTCTACGAGGAGCGCGACGGCGAACTGGTGTTCATGGGCGGGAACCCCGCAGCGGACAGGATGCTGGGCTTGGACCACACGGCTCTGATCGGACGAACGCTGCTGGATGCGTTTCCGGGACTCAGGGATACGGTCATCCCGGACGCATACAGCCGTGTTGCTCGGGACGGCGAGGACTTCCGCATCGACGCGTTCGACTACGACGACAACGAGGTCGTGGGGACCTACGAGGTCAACGCTTTCCAGACGGGTCCGGGATCCATGGCCGTCGCCTTCACCGACATCACCGAAAAGGCCCGCATACAGAACGCCATCG
Organism: Coriobacteriia bacterium; assembly: GCA_023252055.1. Taxonomy (GTDB): domain Bacteria; phylum Actinomycetota; class Coriobacteriia; order Anaerosomatales; family PALSA-660; genus PALSA-660. Next base: position 782 of record JAHEXP010000004.1, on the reverse strand, counting down.
CGGACAGCGAGCGAAGGCTCACCGAGGCGCAGGCCCTTGCCCGCTTGGGACACTACGACTTCGACATGGCTCGAGACTGCTGGACGAGCTCCGCCACGCTCGACGACATCTTCGGAATCGACGCGGAGTACGTCCGCGACTTGGACGGCTGGGTGGGGCTCGTGCACCCGGACGATCGCGAGTCCATGGCCACGTACGTGGCAGGCATCGTCATCCGGGACGGTCGTCCCTTCGACCGGGAGTACCGTGTTCAGCGGCCCGTCGACGGCGAGACGCGGTGGGTGCACGGGCTGGGACAGGTCGAGCGCGACGCCGAGGGCACGCCGGCGAGGCTCTTCGGCACGATCCAGGACATGACCGAACGCAGGCTCGCCGAAGAGCGCGAACGGCGTTACGCCGAGCGCCTCTCGACGATGGCCGCCGACCTCACGATCACCGAAGACCGGGAGCGGCGGCGCCTGGCCGAGGAGCTGCACGATCGTGTCGGGCAGACGCTCGCGGCAGCAGCCATCCACCTGCGCGCGGCCACTCAAGATCCTCAAGGATGCTCCAGCGAGTCGGCCGACGATCTCAGAGTGCTCTTGGAGCGGGCGATCGGAGAGGTGCGGGGGATCACGACAGAACTCGCCCCGTCGATTCTCTACGAACTCGGGATCGGGCCGGCGCTGCAGTGGCAATGCGACGACCTGCGCAAGCTACACCGCCTCCACGTGCATCTTCGCGCCGATGCGGATGATTCGGGTGTGACAGACGATGCGAAGATGGTGCTGTTCAGGGCCGCC
>JAHEXP010000016.1:24345-31353 GCA_023252055.1 Coriobacteriia bacterium | reverse complement strand
GCTCTACGCGCCCGGTAGCGCGAATACGACCACCACGATCGTCGTCAGCGACGGCGCACACGACTACACCGTCGTCATCGCGAACCTGTACGACGACCCGCAGGACGTCGTGTGGATGATGACCTCCGACGCCGAGTACGCAGTCAACTCGCTCCTGTCGGTCCTCTCTGACGGCCTTGAGACGCCCCACATCGTCTCCGTGGACCTCACGGCGTCCCTGACGTCCGCCCGGCGCGCTGCGCGCATCGTGGGCGTCACGACGCTGGAGCCGGTCCACCCCGGCGACAACACCGTGCGCGTATCGATGCTCGCGTACGGCGTCGAGGACACCCAGACCGTCGATGCGACGCTGACCGTCCCGGAGGACGCGCCGCTGACCGGCGAGATCACCGCCTCCAGCACCTTCGGCGGCGACGACTTCTTCTGGTACGGCGACTACTACGGGTTCGAGACCGTCGCTGAGCGTGAGCGGATCGCAGGCATCGCCGACGACCTTGCCGAGACCACGCCGAACAACGCCGTGACCGTCGAGTACCTGCCCATGAGCGACGAGGAGTCCGAGGATCCCACCGACGAGTCCGATGGCACGGTCTCCGACGGCCCGACGATCGAGGCGACCGCCGCAACGCCGTGGGTTCTCAGCGACTCAGCGTTCGCAGAGATCACCGAGATCGACGCCATGGCCCCGAAGATCACATACGGGCAGGACGGCTACGTCGTAGGCGAGATCTACGGCCCGACCGATCCTGTCGAGGTCAGCGTCTACGCTGCCGACGACGAGGGCGACGAGTTCCTGGTCGGCACCGGCATGGCCGAGTCCGACGACGGGACACTGTGGTTCGAGGTCCCGCTCGACATCACGCCGCGCATGAGCAGCGAACTCCGCGTCGCGGTCGATGGCGGCCTCGGCTACACCCCGGCTGAGACGTACGTCCAGCTCGAGGTGCGCGGCCGTATCCGCCTGAGCGTGTCGCCGAAGACCGTTTGGCGCGGTGCGTGGTCGATGTTCACCGCCACCGTCACTCCCAACCGGATGGCGACCGGCTCCGTGCGCTTCCAGTACTGGGACAAGCACGACAAGAAGTGGCGCACGCTCGTCAGCCACAGGCTGGACCACCATGGCTCGAGCCAGCGCGCGACCTGCACGTGGAGCCCGCCCGCACGGGGGACCTGGAAGGTCCGCGCCGTCTACAGCGGCAACTGGCGCTACGCAGGTTCGACGTCCTCATCCGTCACGGTGAAGGTCCGGTAGCACCGGTACAACCTGCACGCGAACCAAAGAAGGCCCGCCCGGAACCACGGGCGGGCCTTCTCGTGTGCGCATCTGGCGGAGAGTCAGGGATTCGAACCCTGGATACGGTTCAACACCGCATACACGATTTCCAGTCGTGCTCCTTCAGCCACTCGGACAACTCTCCGCGCTTCGTGCGTCTCCGCGTGGAAGGCACGGAGGCAAGCGGCAGTATATCCCGCGGATGCGGGGCGCGGCAACGCGCGAGCGGGACGCGGGTGGGCGATGCATCGGCGACCGTTGGATCATCGCGCCGCGCCGCCGCCTCTAGCCCTCGAGCGGCCCCGGCTCCCGGCCGCGTGCGCGCAGGCGGCCGAAGAACTCCTTCAGCAATGTGGCGGACTCTTCGGCGAGGACGCCCGACACCACCTCGTACCGGTGGTTGAGGCGCTCGTCCGAGGCGATGTCGTAGAGCGTCCCGAGCGCGCCCGCCTTGGGATCGACCGCCCCGTACACGCAGCGGTCGATGCGTGCGGCGTGAAGCGCTCCGGCGCACATCGGGCACGGCTCCAGCGTCACGTACACAGTGCAGCCCTCGAGCCGCCAGCGTCCGAGCACGCGCGCCGCTTCCCGCACCGCGATCATCTCGGCGTGCGCTGTCGGGTCGGCGTCGATCTCGCGCCGGTTGGACCCCGTGGCCACTACCCGCCCGTCACAGACGACGACCGCGCCGATCGGCACCTCGCCGATCGCGCCTGCCGCTCGAGCCGCGTCCAGCGCCTGATTCATGTAGAACTCGTGAGACTCCATGCGCGAATCGTACCTCGTGGAGTACGCTGGTAGTTCGAAGGAGGCACGTGTGAGCATCCGCTTCTCAGCGACCATCTATCAGCGCGGCGCCAGCGCGCGCATCGACGTGCCCGAGAAGGTCACGACGGCGTTCGGCGATACCGGCTACGTCCCGGTCCGCGGAACGATGAACGACGCCGGCATCCGCGGCACGCTGATGCCGGCGGGCGGTGGCCGGCATGTGCTCAACATCAACCTCGAGATGCGGCAACGCGCCTCGGTCAACGTGGGCGACACGGTCATCTTCACGCTCGACCGCGGGGAAGCGACCCGCTTCCCGCCGATGTCGCGCGAACTCGCCGTCGCGATCGAGACCAACGCCACAGCGAAGACCACATGGGAGAACGCCGCACCTGCCAAGCGCAAGGACGTCCTTGCACGCCTCGCGAAGCAGCGGACACAGGAAGCGGTCGTCCGTGAAGTCGAACGTGTGATGTCCCGGCTCAAGACCGGCAAGGTCTGACGCGCAGCGCGGCACCAGGCCCGCCCCGGGGGAACGGCTGTCCTCGCGCTTAGGATGGGAGCGAGAACCATGACAGGCACACCGGTGACCGTGCGCATGTTCGGGTTGCTGCACCTGTATCGCACCGAGCGCGGGCTCCCGACGACCGTGGAGTTCGTGGTGCCGGATGGCGGGACCACGGGGCGCGACCTGGCAACAGCCTTGGACCTGCCGGTGGAGCGCATCGAAGGCGTGTTCGTGAACCGCACGGTATACGGGATCGACCATGCGGTGATGCCGGGTGACCGCGTCGCGTTCGTCCCCTACGGTACGCCCGGGCCGCACCGCGTCTTCCTCGGCCTGTACGACGCCGGACGTGGCGAGCGATGATGCTTGGCCGGGGCCATCGGGCCCATCCCGCTCCGAAGCGGGTGCTAGACTTCCCTCGCTGCGCGCCGCGAGGAGGGGTGGCAGAGTGGTTGAATGCGGCGGTCTTGAAAACCGCTGGGCGCGCAAGCGTCTCGTGGGTTCGAATCCCACCCCCTCCGCCAGCCGCAGCCCGCACCCTCTGCGGAACGTTCCGAACTCCTGGAGGTGACAGGATGCGCTCGGAAAGCACCATCCTGCGACGCGCGCTCGCGCTCGCGGTCACGGGGGCGCTCGCCCTCGGCGTCATCCCTGCCCCGGCCCTCGCCGCCGCGCGCCCGCCTGCCATCAAAGCCGTATCGGCGTCGATCCAGACGATCGATGGGTTCACAGGGTGGTCGCAGAAGCCCACGAGCCGCCGGCGTGTCGCCAGCACCATCAAGCTGCTCAACGCGCTGGTCATCCGCGACCACGTGAGCCTCGACACCACGGTGACTGTCCCGCGTAAGGCGGCTGCGATGTGGTGCGGTGACATCGGGCTCGTTCGCGGGCAGGTCGTCAGCTACCGCAAGCTGCTGCAGATGATGCTCGTCGCCTCGGCGAACGACGCCGCTGAAACGGCTGCGATCCGCATCGCGGGAAGTGAAGAGGCCTACGTCGGCCTCATGAACGCCAAGGCGCGTGAGCTCGGCCTCACCGGCACGGTCGCGATCGACCCGCATGGCCTGAGCGAGAAGGAGCGATCCACCGCCTTCGACCTTTCGGTGCTGGCCCGCCGGGTCCTTGCCGACCCGGCCCTGCGCTCCATCGTCGGCAAGCGGTCGGTGACGGTCCGCTTCCCCAACGGCACCAAGCGGACGGTGAAGTCCACGAACCTGCTGCTGGGCGTCTACCCCGGGATCGAGGGCGTGAAGACCGGCTACACCTCGTCCGCCGGCTACTGCTTCGTCGGCGCCGCGGAGCGCGACGGCGTGGAGCTGGTCGGGGTCGTGCTCGATTGCTCCTCGCTGGCCCGACGCTTCAGCCAGATGCGCAAGCTGCTGGATTGGGGTTTCGCCCACTGCCACCTGCGTACGGTCGTCTCGCGCGACGAGACGATGGGGACCGTACCGGTCGACGGTGCGCCTGCGTCGCCCGGCGTGACGGTCCACGCCGAGACGACCGCCACGGTCGCCCTGTTCGACGACGACACTTCGGTCACGACGTCGGTGGCCCTGCCGCCTTCAGTGACCGCACCCGTGATCGCCGGGCAGCGCCTCGGAACGGTGACGGTCAGGCGCGGCACGGCTGTGATAGCGAGCGTCCCGCTCGTCGCGGACGTCGGTGTCGGTGCGCCGTCGCTCGTGCCCGTCGAGTTCCTGCGGCGACTGTTCACCGGACGCGGGTGACCCGCGGGCCTGTCCGCGCCTCACACCTCCGCTCCTCCAGCAGACAGCCCCCCTCACGAACGGTGAGAGGGGCTGCTCTTGTGTGCTGGGGCTGGGGCCGAGAGCGACCTACAGCGCCATCTCGCGCAGTTTTGCGATGCGCAGAGCCGGGTCGGGATGCGTGTCGAACAACCCCGCCATGAACCCGCGCTTCTTGCCTTCGGGGTCGCGCAGGGGACTCGAGATGAACAGGTGCGCCGTCGCCTTGTTGGCGCTGCGCAGCGGCTGCGGGTCCGATGTGATCTTTTGCAGCGCATCGGCCAGCCCGTTGGGGTTCCGCGTGAGGAGAGCCCCATCGGCGTCGGCGAGCAGTTCGCGCTTCCGCGAGATCGCGAGCTGCATGAGCGTCGCGATCAGTGGCGAAAGGAGCGCGAGCACGATCCCCACGAGCATGAGGATCATGCCGACCTGGCCGTCGTCGCGGTTGTTGCTGCGGCGTCCGCCGCCCCAGAACGTGTAGCGCAAGAAGAAGTCCGACATGAGTACGACGAAGCCGACGAGGATGACGATGATGCTCGAGAGGCGGATGTCGTAGTTGCCGATGTGCGAGAACTCGTGCGCCAACACGCCCTCGAGCTCGGGCTTGTCGAGCTTGCCGAGCAGGCCGGTCGTGACGGCCACAGCGGCATGCTGCGGATCGCGGCCGGTCGCGAACGCGTTGGGCGACGGATCGTCGATCACGTACACGCGCGGCATCGGGAGCCCGCTCGTGATCGAGATGTTCTCCACGATACGGTAGAGCTCCGGCGCAGCGGCCTTATCGACCTCGTGCGCGCCCGATATCGCCAGCGCGACCTTGTCGCTCCACCAGTAGGCGGAGAACGACTGGGCGATGGCCACGAAGATCGCGAGCGGCAGCAGCCACGGCAGCCGCAGAGCCACGCCGAACACGTACCCGAGCCCGATGACCAGCGCGACGAAGACGGTCATCGTCAGGACGCTGCGCCACTTGTTCTCGCTGATGTGGGTGTAGATCGTCGCCACGTCAGAACTTGACCTCGACGTTGGCGGTCTCGGTATCGGTGGCCTCGATGAACTGGAACGCGCTGAAGCCCAGCAACTGCGCGAACAGGTTCGTGGGGAACACCTGGATGGCGGTGTTGAAGTCGCGCACGTTGGAGTTGTAGAAGCGCTGGGCGGCCATGATCTTGTCCTGCGTATCGGTGAGCTCTGCCTGCAGCGACAGGAAGTTCTGGTTCGCCTTGAGGTCCGGATACGCCTCGGCCACGGCGAATATCGACTTGAGCGTCTCGGTCAGTTCGTTGCTGGCCTTGATGCGGTCACCGGTGGAGCCTGTGACGAGCGCGGCCCGCTCGGCGGTGACCTTCTCGAACAGCTCGCGCTCGTGCGTCGCGTAGCCCTTCACGGTGTTCACAAGGTTCGGGATGAGGTCGTAGCGGCGCTTCAGCTGGACGTCGATGTCGCTGGCGGCCTCCTGCACCCGGTTCCTGCGGGTGATGAGGCTGTTGTACATCGAGACGACCAGAGCCCCCAGCACGACGACGACTCCCAAGGCGATCCAGATACCCATCTTCATGACTCCTTCCGGTGGCGGACGCCCGCGGGGGACCTTCGCGGTCGGTACGCGGACGACCCGCTCATTATCCTCTTCGACGCGTTTCGTTCCCGCTCTATCTACCCGAGGTGACGTGCGGCGACCGCGCGGCGCGTCAGGTGGTGGCTTCGCGGGGCGAGCGGGGCGCTTCGTGTGGTTCCGCGTGCGGCGAACGATCGCCCCCGGCACGCCGTTCGGCCGCTTCTCGCTGGACATATTCCGATATGCGCATATTGTTATATAAGAACAGATGCACCGAGCCCGTGCCGGAGGTGAACGTCGGTGGACCGTGATTTCTTCTGCATGCACTCCGACCTGTGCAAGACGCTGGCGAACGACAAACGCCAGATGATCCTCGGAGCCCTTCGCGACGGCGAACTGTCAGTCGGCGAGCTGGCCGAGCGCACGGAGATCCCCCAGGCGAACCTCTCGCAGCACCTCTCGACGATGCGCTCGCGCGGAGTCGTTCGAACGCGCCGCGAGGGAACCCGCGTCTACTACGCGATCGCGAACCCCAAGCTGATCCAGGCGTTCGACCTCATCACCGAGGTCATGCAGGAGACCGCCGAGGAGCGCGGCCGCAGCGCCGAGCCCGAGGGATAGCGCACCTCAGGAACCAACGGGGCGCGTCCCCGTAGTCGTACCCGCACCCAACAAGGAGGACCGGAAAGACTATGAGCAGTGATGTGATGATGGCGCCCGACGTGATGGCCGCCCAGGCCGCGGTCGCGCAGGTGATGGCCGAGCCGGAGCCCGCACCGCGCAAGAAGAAGATGACGCTCGTGGTCATGAGCGGCGACATGGACAAGTTGTTCGGGGCGTTCATCATCGCCACGGGCGCGGCGGCCATGGGCATGAAGGTCACGATGTTCTTCACGTTCTGGGGCCTGCGGGCGATCCGGAACAACATGAGCACCGGCAAGACCTTCTTCGGCAAGATGCTCGGCATGATGTACGGCGGCGACATCTCGAAGTCGAACCCCTCGCACTTCAGCTTCGGCGGCATGGGCCGCTGGATGTTCGGCAAGATGATGGGCGCCAACAACGTGGCGAAGCTCACCGAGCTGCGTGACCTCGCGGTCATGCTCGGCGTGGGCCTCTACCCCTGCCAGATGTCCATGGACGTCATGGAGATGCC
>JAHEXP010000016.1:0-24245 GCA_023252055.1 Coriobacteriia bacterium | reverse complement strand
TCGATGGCCGACATCCCCGCGTGGGCGAAGTCGACCGGCAACGAAGTGCTGCAGGCCGAGAAGGTCGGCGGCGAGTTCGTGTTCCTCGTCAAGCGTCTCAAGTAGATCGGTAGCACACACGATGGACTGGTTCTCACAACTCACATCCGGTATCGGCGTGTACGTGGCGTTGGTGGTCTTCACCGGGGGCATGGCGTGGCGCGCGTGGCAGTGGTCGCGCACTCCCCGTTCCGCGGTGCGGCTCGCCCTCTACCCCAAGCCGAAGACCGCCGCGGGCAGGTTCGGCAAGCTGCTCGTCGACACCTTCGCAGCGCCGCAGTCGTTCCGGATCGCACCGGCGATCATGGTCGCGGCCGTGCTGTTCCACGTCGCCGCTCTGGCTGCGTTCGTCGGCCACCTGCGGCTCGTGCACGAGTTCACGCCGCTGGTGGCGGTTCTCGGGGTCGAAGGCATGAACACGTTCGCTGCGTGGTCGGGCGGGGCGGCCGGCATCATCATGCTGGCCGCGGTCCTCTACTGGCTGGGGCGCCGCACGTTCGGCGCGTACAAGAACCTCTCGGTCCCCGAGGACTACCTGCTGCTGGCGCTCCTGCTCGGCATCGTGCTGATGGGCGACCATCTCCGCTTCGTCGGCGGGCTGCACGCGGCCACGTATCAGGCGTGGTTCGCCTCGCTCATGCAGTTCCGACCGGCTTTCCCGGCCGAACTGGCGAGCTCCACCACTCGGTACGCTCTCGACTGGCACATGCTGTTCGTCGACGCGTTCCTCATCTACTTCCCGTTCAGCAAGCTGACGCATGCGATCGGTGCGTTCGCCACCAACCTCGTGCGGAGCTCTGAGTAGCCATGGAGAAGCAGACGATCGACACCATCGTCGGAACACTCGACAAGCGCATGAACCGGCAGCTGCAGCAGTACCTCGACATCTGCGCTCGCTGCTCGATCTGCAAAGACTCGTGCCACCAGTACGTCGCGACCGGCGACCTCAAGTACCTGCCGGCCCGGCGTTCCGAGCTCATCCGGCAGATCTACCGGAAGTACTTCACCAAGGCCGGGGAGTTCGTGCCGGCCCTCTACGAGGCGCGCGACCCCGACGAGAACCTGCTCGACGAGCTCTACGACTCCGCATACGCGTGCACCGGCTGCCGCCGCTGCATGTACTACTGCCCGTTCTCGATCGACAACGCCTGGGTCGTCGCGGCCGCCAAAGGCATCCTGATCGCGGCGGGCCGCGGCAACGAGATGGTGAGCCAGCTCACCGATGCGGCGCTGTTCAAGGCCGACAACATGGAGATGTTCAACGACATCATCGTGAGCGGCTTCGCCGACGTGGAGAAGGAGCTCGAGGAGGAGACGGGGCGGCACATCCCGATCCCCGTGGACGTCGCCGGAGCAGACATCCTCTACGTCGCGCTCGCCGGGTCGCACTCCATCAAGCCGGCCGCGATGATCTTCGACGCCGCCGGTGCGAACTGGACGCTTTCGAAGTTCGAGGCCGCCAACTACGGCTTCTTCCTCGGCGATCCCGCGAAGGCGAAGCTCATCGCAGACCGCTTCATGAACGAGGCGAAGGCGTTGGGCGTGAAGGAGGTCGTGATCACCGAGTGCGGTCACGCCTACCGCGTCGCCGAGATGTTCTACGAGGCGTGGGCCAAGGAGAAGATGCCGTTCAAAGTGCGGCATATCCTCGAGGTCATCGACGAGTACATCAAGGACGGCCGCATCACCGTGGACCCGCGGGCGATCAAGGAGAGGGTCACCTACCACGACCCGTGCCAGATCGGCCGCAACGGCGGGATCTACGAGCAGCCGCGCGACATCGTCAAAGCGATCGCTCCCGACTTCGCCGACATGACCCCGAACCGCGAGACGCAGTGGTGCTGCGGTGGTGGCGGCGGGATCGTGGCCATGGAGGAGTTCAACGACGTCCGGATCAAGTCGGGCGGCAAGAAGGTGGAGCAGATCAAGGCGACAGGCGCGACGGTGCTGGCCTGCCCCTGTGAGAACTGCCGTCTTCAGATCGCCGAACTCAACGACGTCCACGACCTCGGGCTGCGCATCGTCCCGGTCATGGAACTCGTGGCCGAGGCGATGGTCGGCCCGTCCGCCGGCCCCGCCGCATAACCCGCATCCTCGTCCGTACGTCGCAAGGCCCGCTCCGACCATCGGAGCGGGCCTTCGCACGTACCGCCCGTCGCTACCGGGACCATGCCCCGGCGGCTATCCTCAAGAGACCGCCCCGCACGGCCGATGAGGATCGTACGCGGAGGCGCCGCCGGCACGGCGGCAGCGCGACCTCTCCAGGGAACGAGACCACATGGACATCCTGAACACCGAACCCCGTCATCCCGCGCACCCGTTGCGGATCGTCGCCCGGTTCCTCGTCGGCGCGGCGGCGATCGTCGCCGTTCTCGGCGCGGTGCCGACGGCGGCGCAAGCCGCCGTTTACAACCCACTCAACATCATCTCGTACGAGACCTGGCGCGCTTCGTCGTCGATGTCGGTCGCGGACATCCAGGCGTTCCTCGACGCGCAGACGGGTCCGCTCAAGGCACTTGTCGCCAACGATCACGACATCGCCGACGTGACTCCGCTCAAGAAGCCTGCCTCTCAACTCATCTTCGAGGCGGCGCTGTACTGGAACCTGAATCCGAAGGTGATCCTGGCAACGCTCCAGAAGGAGCAGAGCCTGCTGACCCTCAGCAACTCGAGCAACTCCGCGCGCTACCGCAAGGCGATGGGCTGCGGCGTGTACGGGGATGCGGACCACGACGGGAAGACCGACAATCGTTTCCCCGGATTCGGCAATCAGATCTGGAACGGCGCCCGCGTGCTTTCGACCTATGAGGACACGTACGACTGGGTTCCCGGGAAGACCAGGACCGTCACCGCCTACAAGTCCGTCACTGCGACGCACGTCGTCGACGGCGAGGTCGTGAGCTACCAGAAGACCGTCGCCTACGACAAGACGATCAAACCCCTGAACGCATGCACGTTCGCCCTCTATATCTACACGCCCTACTACCCCCAGAAGGGCTTCTGGAACATCTACACGCAGTACTTCGAGGATCCGCTGGCGCCCCCGCGTCTCAAGCCGGTCTACCGGTTCCGGAACCGTGGCAACGGCACCTACTACTACACCGCCTCCGAAGCGAAGCGGTACACGCTCGTCCGCACCTCGGCCCAGAAGTGGGAGTTCCAGGGCCCGGCGTTCAGCGTCGACACGAGCGCCCCGGCGAACTCGGTCCCGCTGTACCAGATGTACAACACGCTCAAGCACAAGTACTACTACACGACATCCGCGACGAAGAGGGCCTCGCTGCTTAAGGTGCGGCCGCGACAATGGCGCGCGGATCCGCCCGTCTGCTATGTGACACGCTCAAGCACCGGCACCGCGCCGGTCTACCGTCTCAAGAAGAAGTCGACCGGAGGGTACGTGTTCACGTCGTCTTCGGCGGTGATGAGGGCTTTGAGCGTGGGCAGTTCGGCCCCCTTCACCGACTGCGGCGTCTTCTTCCGGCTCGGTTCGCTCGTGACAACAACGACACCGGTGGGTCCAGCCTCGTAGCCTGCGGCTCTTGATCCATTCCCGTCCCGACGCCCCGCTCCCGCTCAGCAGCCGGCACCGAGCAACCGATACCGGTCCTGAGGGCGGGTGGCTATAGTGTGACGGTGGCGGCGACGCCTCCGTCTTTCGTGCCCGGGTCCGGGTCGAGGACGGCAAGCTGCGCACGAGCGAGGGCAAAGGGACAGACACGATGCGGCGGGGCGCCATCGGTTTCGTCATCGCGGCGATCGCCGTGGCCGGTCTTGCGACGGTCACACTGACGACGCCGGCGCCCACGCACGTGCCCGCAGATCAGCGCATGACACGGCTGTCCGCGCCTTCGGCCGCGACGGCAACCGCACCGGCACCGTCCGCTGCGCCCTCTCCCGCCCCAAGGTCGCCTTCAGCCACATCGGCCCCACACGATGCCGGAGCTGTCATCGTCCGCCTCAAGCGTCGGATCTCCGCCTCCGAGGCGGCGGTCCTGGGTCTCGGGCGAACGGCCCCCATACGCGGAGCGCTGCTGGTCGTGGCGCCGGCTCCCAAGGGGCAGTCGGCCGCCTCGTTCGCGGCCCACCTCTCGGCCTCGGAGCTCGTGGACTACGCGGAGCCGGACTTCACCCTCCAGCCGGCCGTCGCCGCTCCCGACTACACGTCGAACCCGAACGACCGCGACTTCCAGAGCCGGGAACCGTGGCCGGCTTGGGTCGCCCCGCCGGACTCCGCTCCCGCCTTCCCTCGCTCGTGGGCGCTGCACGGGCCCGGCTCGTCGAACTTCGACAAGGTCTGGCCCGCGCTGAAGACCGCGAAGGCCGGACGCGGCACCGATCCCGATGTGCGTGTCGCTGTCATCGACACCGGGTTCTACTTCGAGGGGCATACGGACCTCGGGACTGCGGCCGCGATCCAACCCGCGATCGACGAGTGCCAGTTCTACTGGCCCGACCAGCCGTCAGCGAAGCGTCTGACGACGGACACGGTCGTGACACCTGTCTCGGCGAGCGCGACCGGTGCGATCAATGCGGCCGCCGCGCACGGCACGTTCGTCGCGAGCGAGATCGGGCAGGGAACCTCCAACCTCATGGGTTCGAGCGGTGCGGCGTGGGACACCCGTGTCGACGTCTACAAGATCCAAGGCCTTCAGATGAGCGGTGAGGCGACCGGCGCCGTGATGATGCCGGACTCGGCCCTCGTGAAGGCGATCTACGATGCGACGTCGGACGCCCATGCGAAGGGCTATCGCCTCGTCATCAACCTCAGTTTGGTCGAGGAGTCGGGTGGTGGTGGCTCGAAGACCTTGCCCGCGGCCATCGCCGAGGCGCGAAAGCAGGGCGTGGTGATCGTCGCCGCCGCCGGCAACGACAGCGCAGGGACGGTCAGCTACCCCGCCGCGTACCCTGGCGTCATCTCGGTGGGCGCGTCCGCCATCGATGGCGATCGGGTGCATCGGGCCACCTTCAGCAACTTCGGGGACGGGCTCGATCTGCTCGCACCCGGCGAGGACATCTGGGGGCCGGTGAGGCCGGGTACGGTCAAGACGCTGCCGGGGACGATCACCCCCGACCCGCTGGGTGTACCCGGGTACGACTGGGCGAGCGGCACGAGCATGGCCGCCCCGTACGTCTCGGCCGCGGCTGCCCTGTTGCTCCGTGTCGAACCGTCGCTCACGGCGACGGAGGTCGAGTCCTATCTGGCCGCCGGCGCGGTGGATATGGGCGCGTCGGGCCGCGACACCGCTTCCGGCTGGGGCGAGCTCGACGCGTACGCGGCCTATCGGCTCCTTGCCACGCCTCAGACCTCCACCGACGCGCGCTTGGCGTACGCCGACGAAGCCACGATCACTCTCTCCGTCTCGGACCGGAACGGCGTGCAGGGCATGAGGACCTTCGTCCAGCTCGACGAGGGCTGGGACATCGCCGAGAGCACCGTCGTGACGACCGCGCAGCTCGGCCACCACGAGTTGTCGTACTGGTCCGTCGACGTGAACGGCGTGACGGAGCAGACGCGCACCGTTCGCTTCGACGTGCTCGAACCCGACGTCGTGAGCCCGACAACGTCGGTGACGGTGCCGGCCTCCTCATCGGGGCACGCCCTCATCGGCTTCGCCGCCTCGGACCCGCTGCCCGGGTGGGGCCCTGACTACCCGATCGCGACGCGCTACCGCCTCGACGGCGCTCCGACCGCCACGGTCGGTCCGTCCGGGAGCGTGACCGTAGGCTCGTACGGCGCGCACCAGTTGACGTACTGGTCGCTCGACTACGCAGGGAACGCCGAGACGCCGAAGACAGCGACCTTCACCGTCTCGAAGCTGACGACGAAGGTCACGATCGCGCGCGGCTCCAGCACGATCCGCCGCTACGCCAAGGTCCGCCTCTCGGGGACGCTGTCCCGTGCGATCTCAGGCGACGTGGTGCAGATCCAGTACCGGGCCCCAGGCAGCCGAACGTGGAGGAACCTCACCACCGCGTACCGGCGCACGATCACCAGCATCGACCTCGCCGGGCGCGGGACGTGGCCCTCGCTGTCCACCAAGCTCTCGCACCACGGCCGCTACTACTTCCGTGCGGTGTGGGCGGGAGACACGAAGACGCTCAGCCGCACCTCGAGCACCTCCGCCACCACGAGCGTCTACGTTCGGTGAGGGCCCGGAGACGGGCGACCCTCCCGACACCGGGCGCGGCCGCGTATCGGGCCTTGCAGCCTACTTCGCCTTCTTGGCGGTGCTGAAGTTGCCGAAGAGCCGGTAGAGCAGGCAGAACCCTGTGAAACCGGTTACCAGCGCGATCGCGCCGAGCACGTAGAGCACGACGCTCCAGACGCCGCCACCGAGCGTGTAGCCGATGTAGACGAGCGCGACCCCCAGAAGCACGCGGATGACGCGATCGATCGCGCCTTCGTTCATCTTCATCATGTGACCTCTTCCAGCCGGAATGACGGTGCCTTCAAGTACTACATACCCATCGGGGTATAAACCTCCATACTCCGGGCACGATGGCTTGTTCGCCACTTCGTTTGGCGCGACACGCCTCTCGCCGCTATACTGTCGCGTTGCGCGCCCATGCGGCGCAGGCGCGGAGAGTTGGCCGAGTCGGTTGAAGGCGCTCGCCTGCTAAGCGAGTAACGGGCTTGAAGCCCGTTCGAGGGTTCGAATCCCTCACTCTCCGCCATTTGACATCACACCTGCGCGGGTGGCAGGATACGCAAGCCCCGGACGCCGGCAACGGAGCCCGGGAAATGTGCGCCCATAGCTCAGCGGATAGAGTGTCTGACTACGAATCAGAAGGTCGCAGGTTCGAATCCTGCTGGGCGCACCACACGAACTCAACGCAAGAGGCCTGTCCATCCGGACGGGCCTCTTCGCATTTCTCGCGCAACCGCGAACCCGGAGAACCCCGACTCCGTCGAATGTGGGTAGAACGAGTGCGTGACACTCGGTCACGCCACAGGCGGAGCCATGGGGAGTGAGCTGACATGCGGAACAGCAGGATCACGGCGGGACTGGTCGTCCTTGCGCTGGGCGCCACACTCACGCTGAGCGGTTGCGGCGCCACCACCGTCCAGGGGAGCGGCCCCGCTCCCGACACCGTCACCACCGTGGGGACGGGTACCGGGAGTGCGGCTCCCGACACCGCACAGGTCTCCATGGGCGTCACCTTCAGCGCGAGCGACCGCGTCGCTGCGCAGAACGGCGCCACCAAGATCGCCACGGCGATCATCGCAGCGGTCAAGGCCGCGGGCATCGATGCGAAGGACATCCAGACGAGCCAGATCTCGCTCAACCAGGAGTACGGGAAGACCGGGCAGCCCACCGGCGGCTTCATCGCCTCCCAGTCGATCACCATCAAGACGAAGCTCGTCGACAAGATCGGGGCTGCCATCGCCGCTGCGACCGATGCCGGCGCGACCGATGTCTCCGGCCCGCAGTTCTCGCTCTCGGACTCCAACGCCGCGTCGCTCGACGCGATCGACAAAGCGATGAGTGACGCGAAGGCCCGTGCCGAAGCGGTCGCCAAGGCCGCCGGACGCACGCTCGGACCGGTCGTGAGCGTGACCGAGGCCGGAACCTCGCAGGTCAGCCCCTTCGCCAGCCGCGCCGTTGCCACCGACGCCGGCGGGAGCGCCGTTCCGCCGGTCGAACCGGGACAGGTCGACTCCTCGACGCAGCTCACCGTCGTCTTCTCGCTGCAGTAGCGCCTGCCCTACACCGCCGCCTCGACGGTCGAGCGGTGCCTCGCGCATACTGGTCTGGTGCGCGGGGCACCGCTTGACTGTGATGCGGGCGCGCACCGGAACCGGGGGCGGCGGGATGCGAACGGTCGTCGGCGTCATGGGCTCGGGATCGGACCGCGATGCGGCCCTGCTCGACACCGCGTACCGGCTGGGCGCGGCGATCGCGGGCGCCGGGTGGGTGCTCCTGACCGGCGGCCGATCCACCGGCGTCATGGACGCCGCTTCACGCGGGGCCGCTGAGGCGGGCGGGCTCGTCATCGGCATCCTGCCCGATGAGGACGACCGCCGCGCGTCCGCGCACCTCGACATCGCGATCCGCACCGGGATGGGCGACGCGCGCAACGTCGTCAACGTCTTGTCCTCCGACGTGGTGATCGCGGTCGAGGGTGGCGCGGGAACGCTCTCGGAGATCGCGCTCGCGCTCAACGCCGGACGGACCGTGGTCGCGCTCGGATCCGATCCGGGTACCGGCTTCCGTACCTGGCGTGATTCCGGACAGTTGCTCCTCGTGGGAACGGTGCCTGATGCGGTCGAGGCCGCGAGAACCGCGCTCCGAGCGAAGGGATGAGGGACGTGGGGACGCTCGCCGGCAAGGTCGTCGTCATCACCGGCTCCACCCGCGGCATCGGTCGCGCGATGGCTGAGTCGTGCGCCGCCGAGGGCGCGACCGTGGTCGTGTCGTCGAGGACCGCAGCCGCGGTGGAAGAGACGGTCCTCGCTCTCCGCGCCACGGGTGCGACCGCCAGCGGCATTCCCTGCGACGTCTCGGTCGACTCCGATCTCGAGGCGCTATTCGCACACGCAGTGGAGACCCATGGCCACGTCGACGTATGGGTGAACAACGCGGGCATCTCGCTCGGCATGCGACGCCACATCGACACGACCCCTGCAGAGATGCGGCGCATCGTCGCCGTCAACCTCGTGGGGACGATGGTTGCGTCCCACGCCCTGGTGCGGTACTTCAAGGAACGCGGCGCTGGGGTACTCATCAACGTCTCAGGACGAGGGGGCCGCGGCGACACGGCCGCGTTCACCGCCGCGTACGCCGCGACCAAAGCGGGCGTCATGGTCTTCACCAAGAGCCTCGCTGCCGAGCACAAGAACGATCCGATCTCGGTGATCGCGTTCATGCCCGGCATGGTCGACACCGACTTCTACGGCGAGACCATGGAGGTCTCGGACGACCTCACCGACCTCGCGTCCAACATCCGCGTCGTGCTCGACGCGATCGGGACTCCGATCGAACTGGTGGGGCCCGCGCTCGTGGAGGCCGCGCGAACGATCCCGGGCCAGAGAACGGGTCGCGTACACGGCGTCACCGGCGGGGCCCGCCGCATGGCCGGCGGATTCAAGCTGATGTGGGCACGGATGACCGGGCGCATGAAGCCGATGTAGGTTGCGGACAGGGGACGGATCATGGCGGAGGAAGACGGGGAGCGCGACCTGTGGGGCGATGCGTGGTCGCACGTCGCGAAGCCCGATGAGGACGCACTGATCCCGCGGGACCTGTGGAGTCCGGCGGCACGGCGCGCCGAGACATGGCATCCCCCCACCGGCGACAAGCCGCCGCGCCGGCACGCCGAGGTCGGAGGCCGCGACTCCCACCTGACGTTCGACCCGCCCCCCGCGCACCGGCCGCGTCCCGAGCAGCCTGCCGGTCGCGACCGTCGCAAGAGGCCCGTGCACGCGCCCTCGCATCCGGAAGCCACGCGCGCCGAGCGTGCACCGTCACCCGAGCGCGCCACCTCTCCGGGGCGCACCAAACGTCCCGAGCGCAGCGCCGCCCGATCGCTCGCCCCTCGGGGGACCGTCGTCGGCTACCGTCGAAGCGGTGGTCGTCTCACCCTCATCCTTATCGCGGTGCTTGCCGTCGTCATCCTCGCCCTCGCGATCTGGTGGTTCGCCACGCGCCCCGCGGCGCTCGCGATCACCCCCTCTCCCGCCGACGCCACGGTCACCGTCGTCGGACACGGCAGCCGTACGGGAACGTTCACGCTCTCCGGGATCGGGCCAGGCTCCCTCACCGCAGTGGTCACGCGGGCCGGCTACGAGACCGCCACGCTCACGGTCGATGTCGAGCGCGGGCAGAGCGTGAAGAGGGCGGTGGCCCTGGTGCCCCGGCCGTTCAAACTCAAGGTGACCTCCCGGCCCTCGGGGGCGGCGGTCACGCTCACCCGAACCGATGGGTCGCGGCTCACGGGCACGACACCCTGCTCCCTCATCAGCACGGCCGGCGCCGCGACGCTCTCGATCGCTCGATCAGGCTGCAACACGTTCAGCCAGGCGCTCTTTGTCGATGCGGCGCGCAACGTCGACGTCCTTCTCGACCCCAAGGGTCAGGTCGTCCATGCGCTCGGCTCACTCACCGCCAAGGGTGCGCCCAAGAGCGTCGCGGTCACCCCGAACGGCCGCGAGGCGTGGGCCGCGATCCTCAACGGCCCTCCCTCGATCGAGATCTACGACCTGAAGACGATGCGCAAGGTCGGGGGCATCGATATCGGCAAGCACGGTGCGGTCGAGGTCATCTTCAACCGGGCGGGTACCCGCGCCTACGCCAGCCAGATGGAGACCGCCAAGGTCTTCGAGATCGACACCGCCACCCGCAAGGTGCTCCGCTCCTTCAAGACGCAGTCCGCGTGGACCAAGGTCGTCGCGCTCTCCCCTGACGAGAAGACCGTCTACGCCGCGAACTGGTCCGGCAACGACGTCAGCGTCATCTCGCTCACCACGGGCAAGCTGGTGAAGCGTGTGCCCGTCGCCAAGACCCCGCGTGGACTGTGGCCCACCGCTGACGGCCGCTACCTGTTCGTCGCAGGCTTCGACGCCGGAGATCTGGAGCGCATCGACCTCAGGTCCTGGCACGTGAAGAAGGTCTTTCACAGCGGCGGGGCGATGCGCCACCTCGTGGCCGACGAGTCCACCGGGAAGCTCTACGCCTCCGACATGGCCAAGGACGTCGTCTGGGTCACCGACATGGCGACGCTCAAGACGCGCAAGTTCTGCGACACCGATGAGAAGCCGAACACCATCGCGCTGTCGCCCGACGGCAAGGTGCTCTTCATCTCGAACCGTGGCGAGAACAACCCCGTCTCCTACTACCTCAAGGGGTACGAGTGGGGCACCGTCCTGCTCATGTCCACCGCCGACGGGAAGCCGCTCGATGCGATCGTCGGCGGCAACCAGTGCACCGCGCTCGCGGTGTCCGCCGACGGTCACACGCTCGTGTTCTCGGACTTCCTCGACGACCGGCTCCGGGTCTACGGCGTCCCCGCCTTCGACGTGCTGGCCAAGGGCGGCGGCGGACGGTTCGCAGCGCACTTCCAGGCGCTGAAGAAGACGCGCCCCTAGCTGGCCTGGTCTATCCTGCACTCCATGAGGATCATCGACGTACATACGCACATCTGGCCGGATGCGCTGGCCGCAGCCGCAGTCTCCGCTGTGGGCTCGCAGGGCCACATCTCCGCCTCCTACGACGGCACCGTCGCCGGGCTGAAGGCCGCGATGGAACGTGCGGGCGTGGACGTGAGCGTGGTCCTGCCGGTGGCGACCAAGCCGAGCCAGGTACGTACGATCAACGATTGGGCCGCTTCACTTCTCGGAGACCGGCGGATCGTGCCCTTCGGAGCGATGCACCCGGACTTCGAGGACCCTGCCGCAGAGATCGCTCGGATGCGAACGATCGGCATCACAGGGTTCAAGATGCACCCCGAGTACCAGACGTTCGACCCGCTCGACGCGCGGCTCGGACCGCTCTATGCCGCCGCGATCGAGCATGGGATGACGCTCTTCTTCCACGCCGGGGCGGACGTCGCGTTCGACACGGTCCGCGGCACGCCGGAGGTCTTCGCGTCGCTGCTCGACGCGTGGCCGGACCTCCACGTCGTGCTGGCCCACATGGGCGGTTTCCGGCAGTGGCACGGGGTGCGGGAGCGGCTGGCGGGCAGGGACGTCTACTTCGACACCGCCTACACGCTCGGGCATCTGCCGGACGACGAGTTCGTGGCGCTGGCACGCGAGCATGGGTGCGACCGCGTCCTGTTCGGCAGCGACGGCCCGTGGACGGATGTCGCGGGGCAACTCGAACACCTGCGGCGCATGCCTTTCACGCCGAGCGAATTCGACGCACTGCTGGGCGGGAACGCTGAGCGGATGCTCGCGAGGGCCGCAGGGACGACGCTCTAGCCGCTGCTACAGCGTGAAGAACCTCGAGGTCCCTGTGGGATCCACCGTCACCCGGAACACCGTGGTACCCGTGGACGTCACCGGCTTGCCCGCACGTATCCAGTTGAAGTTGTAGCCGCCGATCCTGACCGTCGGCTTCCCATCCGGGGCGCCGATCTTGATGATCGACGTGACGGCGGCGATCGCGGCGCGCTCGCCGTCGCTGGCCGCCTTCACACCGGTGCCGGTGCTCTCCGTGACGGGACGCCACGTCAGGCGCGATGGGTCGGGGACGCTCGGGTAGGCGCCGAGCTCGTAGGCGCGTCCGTCCGCACGCACCTCGAAGAGCACCGCCCGGTCGTCCAGGGTCGCGCGGACGACGTAGGCGATCAGCGTCGGCTTCGCACCCGACAGGTCCGGGACCTTCTTGCCTTGCGGCGTGGCGGAAGCGACCACCGCTTGCAGCGCTTTCGGGAGTGCGGCGAGGGCCGCGGCCTCATGCTGCCCCGAGGTCGGGATCGCGGCATAGGGCGCCGCCAGTGGCGGAGACGTGCGCGTGGGCTCGCTCGAGCCACCGGGAGGTGCGACAGGCGTGCGGGTGCCGCACCCGGCGATGCCGAGCAGAGCAGCCACCACAACGACCGCGACGACCGCCCGCTTCACCGCGCGTCCTTCCCTACCGCGAGCGCCGGTATGACCTCGACACCCATGTAGGGACGCAGCACCTCGGGGACGGTGACCGACCCGTCGGCGTTCTGGTAGTTCTCGATGATCGCGGCCACTGTGCGGCCCACGGCCAGGCCGCTGCCGTTGAGCGTGTGCACGAGGCGCGAGCCCTTGAACGAAGCCGGGTCGCGGTACTTGATCGCGGCGCGGCGCGCTTGGAAGTCCCAGCAGTTGCTGCAGCTCGAGATCTCCTTGTAGCCGTCGTAGCTCGGCATCCACACTTCGATGTCGTAGGTCTTGGAGGCGGAGAACCCCATATCTCCCGTGCACAGCGTGATCACGCGGTACGGCAGGCCGAGCAGCTCCAGCATGAGCGACGCGTCGACGACCATGCCTTCCAGCTCGTCCATCGATGTCTCGGGCGTGGCGAACTTCACGAGCTCCACCTTGTCGAACTGGTGGACGCGGATCATGCCGCGCGTGTCGCGGCCGGCCGAACCGGCCTCCTCGCGGAAGCACGGCGTGAACGCCACGTAGTGGAGCGGGAGATCGGTGGCCTCGAGGACCTCGTCGCGGTGGATGTTGGTGAGCATGACCTCGGCCGTCGGGATGAGGTAGAGGCCCTCCGTGACCGTCTTGAAAAGGTCGTCCTCGAACTTGGGCAGCTGGCCGGTGCCGGTCATCGTCTCGGTGTTGGCCAGCAGCGGCGTCCACCACTCCTTGTAGCCGCGGGAGGTGTGCGTATCCAGGAAGAAGTTGATGACGGCGCGCTCGAGTCTCGCGCCGAGTCCGCCCATGAGCACGAACCGCGACTTCGCGAGCTTCACGCCACGCTCGAAGTCGATGATCCCGAGTTCGGGGCCGAGGTCCCAGTGCGCCTTCGCCGCGAAATCGAACTCGCGCGGGCTCCCCCACCTGCGGACCTCGGGGTTGCAGGTCTCGTCGGCACCGCAGGGAACCGAGCCATGCGGCAGGTTGGGCGCGCTCATGAGCAGATCGCGCACGTCGGCCTCGACCTGCTCGAGCAGAGCAGAATCGCCGACGAGCTCGTCGTTGACGACGCGCACCTCGTCCTTGAGCGCTGCCGCCTCGTCGCCGCGGCCCGCCTTCATGAACTCGCCGACGGCCTTCGACAACTCGTTGCGTCGCGCCTGCCGGGTCTCCGTGGCCGAGATCAGCCGCCTCCGCTCCTCGTCCAGGGCGAGGAACGTGTCGATGCTCCACGAGGCATGGCGGTCATCCATGGCCGCGCGGACGACCTCGACGTTGTCCCGGACGAATCGCGCATCGAGCATGAGGGACTCCCTCGCTTCACGGGTCGTGTGTTGGAGCCGAGTATAGCGCGGGGGTGCGGATACGCGGCCGTCGCGCGCTACACTGCAGCCATGTACATCCCCTGCGAACAGCCCGAGTACGCCCTCGCCACCATCGGCCTGGATTCCGCCGGCCTCACCGGTCGGACCGGACTCGCCATCGCCGAGATCGCAGGCCGCGACAGCGTGGCCGCAGCCGTGCTGGCGGTCCGGGAGCGGGGGCTCACGACGCTGCTGCCGACGTCGGTCGCCACCGGCACTGAGTTCGGTGACGAGCACGCGCCGGATCACGCCGTCGAACGGCTGAGGCAGCTCGTCGGCCCCGATGTGGAGGTCCTCCCGCCGCTGAGACTCGGCTCACCGCGCCTCTGGGCGGCGCTCAACGGGCGTTTCGCTTCAGTGATCGCCGAACGCTACCGTCTCGCCTCCCCCTGTCTCGCGTGCCACCTCTACATGCACCTCGCGCGCCTGCCCCTGTCCCTGGCACTCGGCGGTGCGCCGGTGATCGCGGGCGAGCGGGAAGCGCACGGCACGCGCGTGAAGCTCTCGCAGACCGCGCTCGGCATCGACGCCTGCATCCGCGTGCTCGCCCACTCGGGAGTCGAGCTCCTCGAGCCGATCCGCCGGGTGCGGGCATCAGACGCCATCGCCGAGATCGTGGGCGTGGACTGGCAGGGCGGCGGGCGCCAGCTGTGTTGCGTGCATTCCGGCAACTACCAGGGCCTCGACGGCACGGTCTCCTACGACGAGTTGGCCTACGCCCGCTACGTCCACGGGTTCCTCGAACCGGCCGGATCCACGATCGCCGACGCCTGGCACGAGGTCGCCGAGCCTGATTACGAGGCGCTCGTTCGCGACGTCCTTGCGGGCCCGCACGCCGCCTGACCTTCCCGGCATCGCGCCCACGGGGCCGCACGGCCCGCCTGACCGCTGCCTGAGGCCGCGCATCCGGCACACACGCCCGCGCGTCGCGCGACCGCCCGCTCATCGGTTATGCCGCTTTCCCCTCGGGTAGGTGGTGGAGGTGAGCGAGTTCCTCACGCTCCGTCCGCGCCGACCCCCCAGCGGACGGTCGAAGGCGCGGAGCCTCCCCCCGGCTTTCCGCGCCTTCTCCTTGCCCTCATGAATGTGCGCCACGTGTCTGACACGGGCTGAGCGCGGACCGGGCCATGTGGGGTACCGTGATGGTATGGCGATCATCCTCCTCATACTCGACGGCATTGCCGACCGGCCGTGGCCCGCGCTCGACGGCCGAACGCCGCTGCAGGCCGCCGACACCCCGAACCTCGACCGTTTCGCGGCCGCCGGCCAGACGGGGGTGCTGCACCCGCTGGGCCGGGGGATGGCGCCCGGGAGCGAGCTCGCCCACTTCGTGCTGTTCGGCTACCCGAAGGCGGACTACCCCGGCAGAGCACTGTTCGAGGCCGCCGGCGAGGGCATGGATGTCGGTGACGGTGAGGTCGTGTTCCGCGGGCTCTTCTCCACCGTCGAGCGCGGCCCGGACGGAACGCTCACGGTCCTGCGCAGGCGTACCGACATCGACGACGCCGCCTGCCGGGAGCTGAGCGCCGCAATCGGGCCGTTCGAGCACGAGGGCATCGAGGTCCGCTTCACCTACAACTCGGCACACCAGGGGATCGTCACCCTGAGCTCACGGACCGCCGGCACCCGACCCTCGCCGGATGTCACCGATGCCGACCCGTACGTCGCCGGACGCAGGGTGATCAGCCCGGAGGCGCTCGAAGACACGGCGGATCCGCACAACGCCCGCCACACGGCCGCAGCGATGCGGGCGTGGCTCGGTCACGTGTTCCGGACACTCGAAGCGCACCCCGTCAATGTGGCGCGGCGCGAGCGCGGAGACGACCCGGCGAACTTCCTCCTCGTGAAGTGGTCGGCGGGACCGGCCGCGTTCCGGCCGTTCCTCGAGATCAACGGCGTCCGCGGAGCGAGCGTTTCCAGCGGTGTCACGTATCGCGGCATCGCCCGGAGCCTGGGCATGGAGTGGTACGGCTGCGACTACCTGCCCGACTGGACAGACGACCTGCGTGCTCGCATAGCTCTCGCGCACCGGGCCGTCGATGACGGGTGCGGCTTCGTGCACGTGCACACAAAGGCTCCTGACGAGGCCGGCCACACCAAGGACCCAGCCCGCAAACGCGATGTGATCGCCGCCCTGGACGCCGCGCTTCCCGCGTTGTGGGAAGAGGGCCTCGTGACCCCCGCGAACCTGGTGATCGTTACCGGCGACCATGGCACGCCCAGCGGCACCGAGCTCGTGCACTCCGGGGACGCGGTCCCGATAGCGATGGTGGGGGCGGGAACGCTGGTCGACGGCGTCGTGGCGTTCGACGAGCTGTCGTGCGCGTCCGGTTCGCTCGGCCACCTCGATGGCCGCGACTTGATGCCCGAGTGCCTGAACCGGATCGGGCGCATCAAGTACATGAGCGCGAAGCTCACGCCCGCGGGCGGTATCTTCTGGCCTGACGATACAGAGCCGCTGCGCATCGACTGACGGCCCGCCCGCTCATCACCACCGTCCGCCGACCGCCCCACCTTCGGTGAGTAATTCGACAACCATCGAACTAGTTTGTTACACTCCGCGCAGACGGCGTTCCGCACCACGCAAGGAGACGGTCGTGCCCGAGACAGCGGTATTCCCCACACCGGTCGCGATCCCGGACGACGACGCGCCCTGTTGAGGCCCGCGCACCTTGCCGGGCAGCAAGGTCGCACGTCCCCGCCTGGATCAGCCGTTCGTCATCGGCGCGATCGATACTCCGTTCGGTGAAGTCCCCGTCATTCCCGCCGCGCTCACCCGCGCGGATCGAGTGGGTGGTTACAAGGTGCGCTGGGGCATCGGGCGCTACACCTACACCGTGGATCCGGGGCTCTACGCCCTCGGCGCGCCCGATGACCGCTCGCCGGTGCTCGTGAGCGCCAACTACAAGCTGTCCTTCGATGCGCTGCGGCGTGAACTCGTGGGGCGCGACGCGTGGATCCTGGTGCTCGACACCCGCGGCATCAACGTGTGGTGCGCCGCCGGCAAGGGGACGTTCGGCACCGACGAGTTGGTGCGGCGCATCGAGTCCGCGGAGCTGTCGTTCATGGTGTCCCACAACATCGTGGTCGTCCCCCAGCTCGGCGCTCCGGGAGTGAACGGCCCTGCCGTGCGGCGCGACACCCGCTTCCGTGTCGTCTACGGCCCGGTCCGAGCGACCGACCTGCCCGCCTTCCTCGACGCCGGGATGCGCGCCACGCCCGAGATGCGCCGCGTGCGCTTCACCGCGCGCGACCGGGCGGTCCTCGTACCGGTCGAGGCCGTGAACGAACTCGCGATAGCCGCGTGGGTCGCGCTCGCCGGCGTGCTGCTCTCCGGGATCGGCCCCGGCTGGTACTCGCTCGCCCGCGCTCTCGAGCGCGCGCCGATCGCAGTCCTGACCGCCTTCGCCGCCCTCCTCGCAGGAACCGCCCTGGCTCCGCTCGCGTTGCCGTGGCTTCCGGGACGCATGTTCTCCACGAAGGGCGCCGTGGCAGGCGCGCTGACGGCGGCGGCCGGCCTCGGCATAGCATCGCTCGCAGGCCTCGCCCTCTCGCCTGCCGCGCTGGCGGCTGTCGCCCTGTTCATGGTCGCCGGCGCTTCATTCGGCACGATGAACTTCACCGGCACGTCCACGTACACCTCGCTGCACGGTGTTGAGAAGGAGATGCGGGTGGCTATGCCGCTGCAGATAGCGGGTGCGGTCCTTGCCACCGCCCTCTGGATCGCGGGAGGGTGGTTCTAGGATGCCGGAGCTCCGATACCTGGAAGACGTCGTGACCCTCGAATTCGACGTCGAGAAGTGCACCGGTTGCCAGTTCTGCACCTGGGTGTGCCCGCACGGGGTGTTCGCGATGGACGGGAACCGCGCGAAGGTCGTGGACCGCGGCGCCTGCATGGAGTGCGGCGCCTGCCAGATCAACTGCGCTTTCGACGCCATCCACGTGCAGCGCGGAACCGGGTGCGCGGCCGCGATCATCGCGTCGTGGTTCAACGGGGGCAAGGTCTCCTGCGGCCCGACCGGCGATGCGGACTCCGAGGGCGCATGCGGTGAGACACCGAAGGGCTCCGGCTGCTGCTAGCCCGCCTCGCGCGGTGCGAGCGCGCCCCGCAGCCCTTCGAAGGTGAGTTCGTCGAGCTCGAGGATGCTGCGCCTGCGGCCGATGTCCGCCGTGTGGTGCGAGTCCGAGCTGCGGATGCAGGTCACGCGGTGCTGCAACTCCCCGAGTTCGCAGGCGTTGGCGAGGTCGAGGAACTCGACGGCGGCAACCTGCGCCTCCCGGATCATCCGCGGCAGGAGCTGGCCGCCAAGCAGCCTGTTGTCGCCGAAACAGCGGTCCACGTGTGCGACGTGCACGATCGCGCCCAACGCGTCCGCGACCCGTGCCGCGGCCACCGGATCGTGCTCGATAACGACGTGCTGCGGCGCCATTGCGCGGTGCTCGTCGCAGAACCCGAGCACTTCCAGCAACGTCTCGAAGGCAGCATCCGCGCCCTCCGGGGCGAACGTCGCGATCAGATGCGCTTCCTCCCCCGCCCACCTCAGCCGCAACTCGGCGCCGGGCAACACCAGCAGCGGCGTGCCCTGGGCGGCCGCGCGAACGTGGTGGAAGAAGTCGAGCGCGTAGTGGTCCGTGACGCCGAGCACGTCGATGCCGGCCGCGAGCGCGGCGGCCACGACGTCGGCCCCGGTGGTGGTCATCGGACCCTTGTAGTCTCCGCCGGGCTGCGGCATGTGGTTGTGCAGGTCGATGGCGTACGTGGTCACGCGGCGCTCCATCCGGCTCCGTGGTGGCAGCACCGATGATACGACCACACCGCTCACTGCGGGCCCCCGCCCGCGAGGGCGGACAGCGCCGCCCCGTACGCGCCCACGATCTGCGACTCCGCCGGTACGAGCAGCTCACCGGCGAACCCGGCGCGGACAAGCTCCACCATCGCGGGGTTGCGCGCGACGCCGCCTGCGAACACGAGCGGTCCGGAAGCGCCGACCCGCTTGAGCGCCCCGAGCGTCCTGCGCGCGATCGACTCGTGGAGCCCCCGGGCGATGCGCCCGCGGTCCTCGCCCCGGTGGACGAGCCCCGTGACCTCGCTCTCGGCGAACACCGTGCACATCGACGAGATCTGGACTCCGGACTCGGCGGCCATCGACTCCGCGCCGAGTTCCTCGAGCGTGAACCCAAGCGCTTTCGCCATGACCTCGAGGAACTTGCCGGTTCCCGCTGCGCACTTGTCGTTCATCTCGAAGTCGGCCACGCGGCCATCCTCACGCAGCGAGATCACCTTCGTGTCCTGCCCGCCGATGTCGAGCACCGACCGGGCCTGCGGGAACAGCGCCGACGCACCGATCGCGTAGGCCTTGATCTCGGTGACCACGGAGGCGCCGAACGTCTCCCGGGCGACGTGACGGCCGTATCCGGTCGCCACGATGACATCGTGCGCACCCCGCTCGACGAACGCGGCGGCCACGGACGCCGGGTCGAAACCCGAGTCCGCGACCGCCGCATCGACGATCTTCCCCCCACCGAGCCACACGGCGTCGACGGAACGGGAGCCTATGTCGAGCCCGAGCACGCGCACGTCCGGCCCCGTTCCGTTTTCGCCGCTCACGGGTGCTACTTGACCATCTCGAGGAACGCCTCGACACGCGTGGAGAGCTGGCCCACGTCCTCGGCCGAGTAGTCGGTCTCGATGCGCAGGACCGGGACGCCCGCATCCTGGACCGTCTTGGCGACGCCCGCCGACTCGATCTGGTACGTGCCGCAGAAGCTCAGCGCGTAATCGATGACGCCGTCGACCTTGAGGTCGCCCGCCATGCGGATGATGTCGTCGATACGCCCGGTGTTGGGCGTGAAGCACGCGCAGTTGATATCGAGGTACTTCTCGGCCAGATCGTCGAGCATCTCGTCGAGCGTGGAAGCGTCCTCGTCCACGAGCTTCTCGTAGTAGCGGGAGCCGGTGCACATCTCCTCGCCCACCACGACGCCGCCGGCCTTCTCAACGATCTCGTGGAGCTTCCAGTTCGGGAGCGCCATCGGCGTGCCGGTGATCAGGATGCGGGGCGCGCCCTTGGGGGCCACGCCGATGCCCGCTGCGGCGCGCTTCTCAAGCTCGTCGGCCAGCGCGTTCATCATCTGCGTGAAGCGAGGCACGTCGTCGTAGAAGGCGACCTGGACCGCGAGCAGTGCGTCGAGGCCGGAGATCGGCGACGGGTCGGCGGCGCGGGCTGCGTTCACGCGCTGCAGCGCACGGCGCTTGTCGTTGACCTCCTTGATGGAGGCCTTCAGGGCCTCGGCGGTGACCTTCTTGCCGGTCAGCTCCTCAAGCTTCGCGATGAAATCGACGAGCTCGCTGCGCCAGAACGCGACATCCTTCGGGCGCTTCATCTGGGGAAGTTCCATGGTGTAGAGGTTCTGCATCTTGCCGAGCTCCTCGTACGCCTTCTTCTTGCCGTCGCAGGTGGTCTCGCCCACGAGCAGGTCGGCCTCCTCGAGGTACGGGCACACCTTGCCGAGCTTGAAGCCCATCATCGATTTGATGAGCGCGCAGGTGTTACGCGGCAGGATCTGCTCGACCTGGTCGTAGGCCCACTCGGCGCCGGCGCAGATGCCCACCGACCAGCCGCCCGCGGCGCGGATGAGCTCCTCCGGGACGTAGAGGCAGTACGTGCCGACGACCTTGCCGCCGGACTTGCGGAAGTCGTCGAGCTCCTTGATGCGCAGGCCGTGGACCTCGCTCATGACGAAGTCGAGGTAGCCCATTCCCTCGGGCCGGTTGGCCTGCGACATGAACGTCGCTCCGTACATCCCGCCGACCGCTTCGAGCAGCGCGTCGTGCATCGGCAGGTCCAGGCCGAGATCGGCCCACATCTGGTGGTAATCGACTGGCGTATCGCTCATGACTTCTCCCCGTCCTTCACGTGCACCGGTATTCCGCACCCCGGGGGTGCGTGACGCGAGTATAAGCCCGTTTCATCCAAGTGATAAGTGTCACGCCGACCCTTCCGGACACGGGCGATCAGAACGTGGCGATCCGGCCGGGGCGGAGGTGCGACGCTCCGCCTTCCTCCCTATATCGTATTGCTATTCGCTGTATCATCTGTTGTTATTTAGTCCATCGACCGGCCGGCATCGGTCACGCAAGGAAGAGGCGGTGCATTGCTCGCATCTCTTTTCGGGAACGTTGGGGCGACGTACCCGAAGGCCATCCCTGGATCAGGGCTGGTCGCTTCCGCACGTCCACTCCCCCCTTCAGCAGTCCTGCCCCGCCCCTGGGGCAAGAGGTAGCACGGACGCACGGTTTGCACGGTTTCGGCACAGGAAGGTCAGCAACGAACGAGCAAGGAGGTGTGTGCATGAGGCATTTCAACAAGTCCACGGACTTGGACGTGGCGCTGAAGGAGGCCGGGGTATCCCGCCGCGACTTCCTGAAGTACTGCGGAGCGGTCGCTGCGTCGCTCGGGATCGCCGAGACGATGGCGCCCCAGATAGCTGCGGCGCTCACGTCGGCGGCGAAGCTCAAGCCGGCTATCTGGCTTGAAGCAGGATCGTGCAGCGGGTGCACGGAGTCCACGGCGCAGGTCGGGTCTCCCGATATCGCCACGGTGGTGCTCGACATCGTCTCGATGAACTACAACGAGACGCTCATGGCCGGGGCCGGATTCTCGGCCGAGCAGGCACGCAAGGACACCATCGCGGCCGGCGGATACATCCTCATCTACGAGGGCTCCGTCATGACCGGGTGGGACGGTAACGCGCTGCGCATCGGCGGCCAGAAGGGCACCGAGCAGCTGATCGAGTCCGCCAGCAAGGCCGACGCCGTCATCGCGGTCGGCTCCTGCGCGGTGGACGGCGGCTGGGTGGCCGCGGCCCCGAACCCGGGCGGCGCCACGGGCGTCACCGCGTTCTTCGCCAAGAACAACATCAAGACGCCGGTCATCAACCTTCCCACGTGCCCGGTGAACCCGGAGTGGGTCGTCGCGATGCTCGTGGACGTCCTGATGGTCGGGGCGCTGCCGAAGATGGACTCTGAAGGCCGCCCGACGCTGATCTACGGCGCCACGATCCACGACAACTGCCCCCGCCGCGGCCATTTCGAGAACGGCGAGTTCGTGGAGCAGTTCGGCGACGCGCACGAGGCCGAAGGCTGGTGCCTGTACAAGCTGGGCTGCAAGGGCCCTCAGACCAAGACCAACTGCCCGCTCGTACGCTGGAACGAGAAGGTCTCGTGGTGCGTCGAGTCCGGCGCACCCTGCATCGGTTGCGGCAACTCGGTTCCGAGCGCCGGCGGCACCGGCAACTGGGTCGATGCCGACGCACCGTTCTTCACGCGTCTCGCTGACGTGCGTCTTCCCGGCATCGGCGGCGTCCAGCCGTCCACGATCGGTGCCGTTGTCGGCGGCGTCGCCGCCGCCGGTCTCGTGGTCCACGGCGTCGCATCCGTGGCCAAGGGCCGCGTCAAGGGCGTCCCGACCGAGTCCGAAAAGGTCTACGACGCGAAGAAGAAGGGGGGCAAATAGTGGCACGTTCAATCATCGACCCGGTCACCCGGATCGAAGGCCATCTGCGCGTTGAGATGGAAGTCGACGGCGGTGTCGTCAAGGACGCTTGGGTATCCGGCGGCCTGTTCCGCGGCCTTGAGATGATCGTCAAGGGACGCGAGCCCCGCGACGCGTACTTCATCTCTCAGCGCATCTGCGGTGTCTGCCCGATCTCGCACGGCCACACTTCCACGCTGGCCACCGAGGCGGCACTCTACAAGAACGGCGCGAAGACGCCTGAGAACGCGCGGATCATCCGCAACCTGCTCGAGGGCGCGCAGTTCCTGCACAGCCACATCCTGTGGTTCTACAACCTGGCGGCGCTCGACTGGGTCAACCCCGTCAACGCGCTCAAGGCGAACATCGCCGACACGTATGCCCTGGCCGAGAAGGCGGGCACGTCGGTCGCGGACTTCGGCGCCGTCCAGAAGCGCCTGAAGGCGTTCGTGGAGAACGGCCAGCTGTCGATCTTCTCCGGCCACTGGTTCGACTCCCCCGGCTACAACCTGCCGCCGGAGCTCGACCTCATCGCCACCGCTCACTACCTCGAGGCCCTCACCAAGCAGGCCGAGGCCTCGCAGATCTCCGCGATCATCGGCGGCAAGATGCCGCACGTCATGACCACGGCGGCCGGCGGCACCACGTGGGTCCCGTCCGAGGAGAAGCTCGCTGACGTCCTGTTCCGCTTCCAGGACCTCAACAAGTGGATCGCCTCGACGATGGTCCCCGACACCCTCGCCATCGCACCGTTCTATATGGACGCGGCCGGCTACGGCGCCGGCGTGGGCGACTTCGGCGCGTGGGGCGTGTTCGAGGAGAAGGACCGCGACCCCAAGAAGCGCGCCCTTCCGGCCGGCATGCTCATCGGCGGCCAGCTCACCGACGTGGACGAGACCAAGATCCTCGAGTACGTGAAGCACTCCTACTACACCTCGAAGTCGGGCCTGAACCCGACTGTGGGCGAGACGGTGCCGGAGTACTCCGACTACAACCTGGACGGCAAGTACACCTGGTCCAAGGCTCCGCGCTACGACGGCAAGCCGATCGAGATGGGCGGCCTCTCGCGCATCCTGGTCGCCTATACCCGAGGCGTCCCGCGCATCAAGGCGCTCGTCGACACGACGCTCGCCGCGCTCGGCACCCCCGGCAAGCCGGTCCCGGTTTCCGCGCTCGTCTCCACGTTGGGCCGCGTCGCCGGCCGCAACCTCGAGGCGCTTTACGTCTCCGAGCTCATGATCACCTACATGAACGAGCTCATCGCCAACATCAAGGGCGGCGACTCCAAGTTCTACGAGCCGCTCAACTCCGAGGACGGCGAAGGCACCGGCATGTGGGAGGCGCCCCGCGGCGCCCTGCTGCACTACACCAACGTCAAGGGCAACAAGATCGAGAACTACCAGGCGATCGTCCCCTCGACCTGGAACGTCTCGCCGCGCGACGACAACGACGTCCGTGGCCCGATGGAGGCCGCGCTGATCGGCTGCCCGGTGGAGAGCATCGAGAAGCCGCTGCACGCGCTGCGCACGGTCCACAGCTTCGACCCCTGCATCGCCTGTGCGGTGCACGTCAGCGAGCCCAAGACCGGCAAGAGCTTCAAGGTCATGACCTCTCCGCTCGGTAGGTGATGGGAGATGTCTCACGAAGGACACTACCGTGAAGCACACCCGCTGATCTTCGTGTTCACACACGGGATCAACTTGGCGTGCATGATCGGCCTCGCCTTCACCGGCTTCTACATCCACTATCCGT
>JAHEXP010000015.1 GCA_023252055.1 Coriobacteriia bacterium | reverse complement strand
GTGGCCACGAAGCACGCGCTGTGCGCGACCTGCCACGGGGCATCGGCGTCCACCCGGACCAAGAACGCGGTCGCTGCCGGCGGCGCCACATGCGCCAGCTGTCACGACGGCCACAACATCCCGGTGATCCACGCGGTCAGCCGCACGGACCAGTGCATCGACTGCCACAAGGGCACGACACTCAACACGGTGACGTTCTCTGACGGCACGACCCTGGCAACCAAGCACGCGCTGTGCGCGACCTGCCACGGGGCCTCGGCCTCCACCCGCACGAAGAACGCGGTCGCTGCCGGCGGCGCCACCTGCGCCAGCTGCCACGACGGCCACGATCTGCCGGTCATCCACGCGGTTGCGCGTGCGGACGCATGCGTGACCTGCCACGCCGGCACCGATCTCAACACGATCAAGTTCTCCACCGGAGCGGTCGCGACCAAGCACGCAGCGTGCGCGACATGCCACGGCGTGAGCGCGCCGACCCGCACCAAGAACGCGGTCGCTGCCGGCGGCGCCACCTGCGCCAGCTGTCACGACGCGCATAACCTGCCGGTCATCCACGCGGTGAGCCGCACCGATGACTGCGTGACCTGCCACGCCGGCACCGATCTCAACACGATCAAGTTCTCCACCGGAGCGGTCGCGACCAAGCATGCAGCGTGCGCGACATGCCACGGCGTGAGCGCTCCGACCCGCACCAAGAACGCGGTCGCTGCCGGCGGCGCCACCTGCGCCAGCTGCCACGACGCTCATAACCTGCCGGTCATCCACGCGGTGTCGCGCACGGACCAGTGCATCGACTGCCACAAGGGCACGACACTCAACACGGTGACGTTCTCCGACGGCACGACCCTGGCAACCAAGCACACGAGTTGCGCCACCTGCCACGGCGCATCGGCCTCCACCCGCACGAAGAACGCGGTCGCTGCAGGCAGCGCCACATGCGCCAGCTGCCACGA
The DNA here is from genome assembly GCA_023252055.1 of Coriobacteriia bacterium. Lineage (GTDB taxonomy): Bacteria > Actinomycetota > Coriobacteriia > Anaerosomatales > PALSA-660 > PALSA-660. The sequence continues at coordinate 30,480 of JAHEXP010000015.1, read as the reverse complement.
CGGCCACGATCTGCCGGCGATCCACCCGGTGACGCGCACCGATTCGTGTGTCGACTGCCACACCGGCACGACGCTCAACACGGTCACATTCTCCAGCGGCGCGGTGGCCACGAAGCACGCGCTGTGCGCGACCTGCCACGGCGCATCGGCGTCCACCCGCACCAAGAACGCGGTCGCTGCCGGCAGCGCCACATGCGCCAGCTGTCACGACGGTCACGACATCCCGGTCATCCACGCGGTCTCGCGCACGGATCAGTGCGTGACATGCCATACGGGCACCACGCTCAACACGGTCACGTTCTCGAGCGGCGCTGTGGCCACGAAGCACGCGCTGTGCGCGACCTGCCACGGGGCCTCCGCGCCGACCCGCACGAAGAACGCGGTCGCTGCCGGCGGCGCCACCTGCGCGAGCTGCCACGATCAGCACGACCTGCCCACGATCCACGCGCTGACCCGCAGTGACGGCTGTGTGAGTTGCCATCCTGGTACCGCGCTGACCTCTGTGAAACTGTCGAACGGAACGGTGTCGGCCAAGCACAGCACGACCTGCACGACGTGCCACGGTGCGTCCGCCTCGACCACCGTCAAGAACGCCGTGGCCGCAGGCAGCGCTACGTGCGCCAGCTGCCACCCGACCACGGTTTCATCCACGACACTGCACCCGGCCTACGACACGGGCCACACCAAGTCGAACTCGTGCATCAGCGCGGGTTGCCACCAGACGAACCTGATCACCACACACGCTCGCAAGACGTGTGCGGTCTGCCACGACGGCGCCAAGACGCTCACGGGGAGCACCACCTGTAGCAGCACCGGCTGCCACCCGACCGTGACGTTCGCGTCGCATACGGCGATCCACGACGAGTGCAACAACTGCCACAACAGCATGAGTTGGCACTCCGACTACTATCCGCCGAGCGGCACTGTTGGAGCGCTCGGGTGGGCCTGCTCCGACTGCCACCACGGCACCGTGGGTACTGCGGCGGCGGACTTGAGCGGGGTCGACTGGGACACGCTCCACTCGGGCGACTCGGGCTGCTCCGTCTACGAGTGCCACTACTAGGATCCGTCGCTTTACCGCACCACTTCGAGAGGCCCCGGTCCACACGGACCGGGGCCTCTCTCTTTCCGCCGCCGGTCGCCGCCCGCTAGCAGGGGAGGGCGCGCAGAAGTCGAACTATCACGTAGGCGGCATGAAGCCGCCGTAGGCTCACGGAGGAACGGGAAGCGCATGCGCGTGGTCAGGGTGTTCACGGGCGAGGACGTTCGGTACGGCCTCGCCGACGCCACGAGCATCACGCTCATCTCGGATGAGCCCTTCGCCGCCTGGGAGACCGACGACGTCATCTCCATGGTGGGCGCGCGGCTCATGCCCCCGGCGATGCCGACGAAGATCGTGTGTGTGGGCGTCAACTACACGACACACGCCCGCGAGATGAGCCACGACCTTCCGCTCGAGCCGCTCATCTTCCTCAAGCCCCCGACCTCGATGAACGCTCCGCTGGGTGACATCCACCTGCCGGAGGGCGCGGGGAGGGTCGACTACGAAGGCGAACTGGCCGTCGTGATGGGGCGCCGCGCACACCATGTGAGCGAGGACGACGCGCTCACCTACGTGTTGGGCTACACCTGCGCCAACGACGTCACAGCCCGAGAACTGCAGGCGCGCGACGGCCAATGGACGCGCGCGAAGGGCTTCGACGGCTTCTGCCCGCTGGGCCCCTGGGTCGAGACGGACGTCGACCCGTCGGACCTGCTGCTGGAGACGTACCTGAACGGGAACCTCGTCCAGTCGGCCCGCACGAGCGACATGATCTTCAGCGTCCCGAAGCTGGTGAGCTTCATCAGCTCGGTCATGACGCTCCTGCCGGGCGACATCGTGCTCACGGGAACGCCTGCAGGGATCGGCGAGTTGCACTCGGGGGACACCGTCGAGGTGCGCATCGAGGGTATCGGCGGACTGGTCAGCCGCGTCGTCTAGCGGCCGCGGCGAGGCACCGAGAGCGCTGGCCCGCGTGCCACGCGCCGCCGCGAGGCGACGCGCAGACCCCGCTACTCCGCCGGATCGGGGGTGAGCAGCGACGGCCGGGCGATCAGGACGAGTGACCACGCCAGCAGCGCCAGCGCGCCTCCCGCGATCGCCCACGCGGGGCCGACGGCCTGTGCTATCACGCCGAACGCCGCAGCGGACAGCGGCATGACGCCCAGGAAGCACGTGATGTAGACCGCCATGACGCGGCCGCGCAGGTGGTGCGGGACGTTGGACTGCACCGACGTGTTCGCCAGCGAGTTCGTCGTCAGCAGGCACGCACCGGCCAGCGCCGACAGGATGCACGACAGCCACAGCCACGGGCTGAAGGCGAAGGCGAGCAGCACGAGGGCCGTCGCGAGGATCGTCCAGCGCATGAGCCGTTCCCGCTGCACGGTGTGCGGGAGGCTTGCAACGATCAGGGCTCCAACCAGAGCGCCGACTCCGTTGATGGTGAACAGGATCGCATAGGGGCCCTGCCACGCGTGATATCCGAGGACCTTGTCGGCCACCGCCGGCATGAGGACGGCGTACGGCATGCCCACGAACGTGATGATCGCGGTGCTCAGGATGACGATGCCGACCATCCGGTGCTTGACCGAGAAGTTGATGCCTTCCATGAGCGACGTCCACATGCCCTCGGTCGGCGCTTCCTTGGGCTTCTCAGGTGCGTGCGGCGAGGTTCGCACCGCCATCAGGGCCGCGATGACGAACAGGAAGCTCACCGCGTTGATCCAGAAGACATCGGCGATGCCCGCGGCCTGGCCCGCGAGAGCGATCACGCCGAGTGCCGCGGCGCCGCCGAGCATGCGTCCCGACTGGAACTGCGCCGAGTTGAGTGCGATAGCGTTGAGCAGGTTCTCCCGAGGCACGAGGTCGGGGATGATCGCCTGCCACGCGGGGAACGACAGAGCCGTCATGACACCGGAGAAGAGCCCGAGAAGTCCCACGACGACCAGGGACATCACCGGCGTGCGCGCGCTCAGGTTGCCGGTGACGTACAGGGCACCGAACGCGAGTGCCTGCGCCATCAACAGGACCTGCGCCCACAGGATGAGCTTGCGCTTGTCGACGCGATCGGCCAGCACCCCTCCCGGCAGCGTCAGGAACAGGTTCGGGATCTGCGAGGCGAACGTGACGATGCCGAGGTCCGCCTCCGAGCGCCGGAAGCCGTACGCGATGATGCCGATGACCGCCGCCTGCATCCATGTGCCCACATTGCTCACCAACGCGCCGCTCCAGAAGTACAGGTAGGCGCGGTGCTTGAACGACTCGAACGTGCCGCCGCGGCGGACGACCGCCTGCGTTGGCGTGCTCGTATCGGATTCGGCCTCGGCGACCGAAGTCGGTACGGCATCGATGGGCGCCGACGGTGTCGCTTCGGGAAGGGTGGGATCGGACATGCGGGGCGGCTCCAGGATCGGCGCTGAGGGCGGAAGGGGAGCGCCGCGCGTGGGCGCGGCGGCTGCTCGGATTGTACCCCAGTGCTCGAGCGCCTCCCTTCGACCAGATCCGCGCGTTTGACTTCCGTCATGTACCGCTCGGCACGTCGCGGGTACGCTCGTCGTGACGCAAGCGACCGCCGGAGGCGCAAGGAGCCCCGAAGTGACCGATACGAGCGAGAGGCCCGACGTGGCCGCAGTATCCCAAGCGCCCGCCGGCGCCGAGCCTCCCACGGCCGACGAGGGACCCCGATTCTGGCGCACCTACGCGCTCACGTACGCCATCGGCGCCGTGTGGCTGGCCGTCGAGGTGCTCCTGCTGGGCACTCAGGCCAAGTACTCGTTCACCGGCGTCTACGACGCCTTGCTGGTCCTCCCGCCGCTTCTCACCGCCGTCTGCCTGCTCGTCATCGACCCGCACGGGTCGGTGCGCTCCCTGCCGCTGCGCATGGTGGCGCTCTCGGTCGTCGCGGGGATCGCCAGCGTGTTGTCGACCGTGCTCGTGACGCCGCTGCTCGTTCTGATGTTCCGCGAGGGCGTCGGGCGCAGCCTCAGTGCGACCGGCCTGGTATCCGCCATCTCGCTCGTCGTGGTGGGGTCGCCGCTCGTCATCGAGCTTGTGGCCTCCGGGCGTGCACATCGCTGGCTGCATGCCGCGATTCTCGTGGTCGGCATCGCCGTGGCCGGCGCAGCGCTGTCGATGGCGCTCGCGCCCACGGGCGCGCTCGCCTCGTCCATGCGGCTCGACCAAGGCGAGATCCTCATGATCACGTCGTCGTGGTGGCTGCCGGTGTATGCGATAGCCGCCGCATACGCACGCCGTCTCGGTCTGGCCTGACGCTTCGCAGGTCCCGGTCCTTCGCCACCCGGCCGCACGGCACTCATCGGCGACCGTTCAGCGCCTCCGCCGGACGGTGAGCGGCCACATCCGTGTCGGGCCCGGGTGCTACCATCGGGGGCGTCACGACGACCACCCACACCCCGAGCGGAGGCTGAGCGAAAGCATGTCCACGGACCGCCTTCGCACCGACGACGTAGAGCGGCTTCTGGCCGCATTCGCCGCCCTGGATTCGCCCGACGACGTGTACGCGTTCCTGCAGGATGTCTGCACCGTCCGAGAGGTGCGCGAGATGGCACAGCGCCTGGAAGTGGCGCGCCTGCTGTCGGTCGGCGAGCACTACGACCGCATCCGCGAGGCCACCGGGGCCTCCACCACAACGATCAGCCGCGTCAGCCGCGCCCTGAACTACGGCGCCGACGGGTACCGCACCGTGCTCGGCCTCCCACGGGAGGCGTGAGCGACCAACCGTGCCCTTCGTCCACCTGCACACCCACTCCGAGTACTCGCTGCTCGACGGCGCCGCCAAGATCGAGAATCTGGTAGCGCGCGCCAAGCAGCTCGAGATGCCGGCGCTCGCGCTCACCGACCACGGCAACATGTACGGGGCGGTCGACTTCTACCGCCAGGCGAACAAGGCCGGCATCAAGCCGGTACTGGGCTGCGAGGTCTACTTCACCACGGGGTCGCGGCTCGCGCGCGACGGCAAGCCGGACCTCTACCACCTGCTGCTGCTCGCCAAGGATGTCGAGGGCTACCGCAACCTGATGGCGATCGTGTCCGACGCGTGGATCTCGGGCTTCTACTACAAGCCACAGGTCGACGAGGAGTTGCTGCGCCACTACAGCAAGGGGCTCATCGGCACGAGCGCATGCATGTCCGGCATCCTCAGCAAGTCGATCGAGAACGGGGAGTTGGGCGAGGCGCGGCGCTGGGCCGAGCGCTACGCCGACATCTTCGGCGAGGGCGACTTCCTCGTGGAACTCCAGCAGCAGGGGATCACCGCCGACAACGGCGTCACGCAGCACGACCTCAACCGCGAACTGGCGGTCATCGCACGGGAAAAGGGCCTCCCGCTCATCGGCACCAACGACATCCACTACGTCAACGCGGAGGACGCGAAGACGCAGGACATGCTGCTGTGCATCGCCACCGGCAAGGTGCTCGACGACACCCAGCGCATGCGGTTCTCGTGCGACCGCTTCTACATGCGCACGCAGGAGGAGATGTCGGAGGCCCTTTCCGAGTATCCGGAGGCGATCTCGAACACCGCGGCCATCGCCGACCGGTGCAACGTGGAGCTCGAGTTCGGCAAGTTGATCCTTCCGGTGTTCGACGTGCCGGAGCGGCTCGCGGGCATGGACGAGGCCGATGCGCTGAACGCATTCCTCGAGGAGAAGTGCCTCGCGGGCCTGCGCGAGCGCTACGGGGATCCGATCCCTGAGGCGGCCGTCGAGCGCTTCTACCACGAGTTCGGCGTCATCAAGGGCAAGGGCTTCGCCGGCTACTTCCTGGTCGTCCAGGACTTCATCCAGTGGGCGAAGCGAAGCGGCATCGGCGTCGGCCCGGGGCGCGGTTCCGCCGCAGGGTCGATCATCTCGTACGCCCTCGGGATCACGGCGCTGGATCCGCTCGAGCACGGACTGCTCTTCGAGCGCTTCCTGTCGCCGGACAGAAGTGACATGCCCGACATCGACATCGACTTCGACGACGAACGTCGCGGCGAGGTCATCGAGTACGTCCGCGACAAGTACGGTGCGGACAAGGTCGCTCAGATCATCACGTTCTCGACTATGAAGGCCCGTGCGGCCGTCCGCGACGCCGGCCGCATCCTCGGGTACCCGTTCGGGGTGCCCGACAAGGTCGCGAAGATGATCCAGGAAGACCCGAAGGCCACCATCGAGTCGTCGATGAAGATGAACCCGGACCTTCGCAATGCCTACGCCTCCGACGGTGACACGAAACGCATCATCGACGCCGCCACCGCACTCGAGGGGTTCGTGCGCGGCGAGGGCGTGCACGCGGCGGGCGTCGTGATCTGCCGCGATCCGCTGCACCTCCACACGCCGCTCAAACGCGACACAAAGGGCGAGGCGATCGTCACCCAGTACGAGGGCACGCTCGTCGCGGACCTCGGCCTGCTCAAGATGGACTTCCTGGGCCTACGCACGCTCACAGTGCTCTCGAAGGCGCTCGCGTCGATCAAGGAGAACCACGGCGTCGACATCGATCTCGAGCACATCCCGATGGACGACAAGGCCGCGTACAAGCTCTATCAGCGCGCGGATGTGGACGGCGTGTTCCAGGTGGAGTCGCCGGGCATGCGCGGGGTGCTGCGCAAGCTCAAGCCGACCGTGTTCGCCGACATCGTCGCCGTGGTGGCACTCTACCGGCCGGGTCCGATGGACTCGATCGACGACTTCGTGGCCCGCAAGCACGGGCGCACCAAGGTCACCTACTACGACGACCGGCTGAGGCCGGTGCTCGAGGAGACCTACGGCGCCATCGTGTACCAAGAACAGGTCATGCAGATCGCCATGGTCATGTCCGGATTCTCGGCGGCCAAAGCCGAGAAGCTGCGCAAGGCGATGGGCAAGAAGATCGCCGACATCATGGCGGGCCTGAAGAAGGAGTTCATCGACGGCGCGGTGGCCAACGGCTACGAACCACGCATGGTCAGCGGGCTGTGGGACGACATCGAACGCTTCGCGCAGTACGCGTTCAACAAGTCGCACGCCGCGGCGTACGCACTCATCTCGTACCAGACGGCGTACCTCAAGGCGCACTACCCTCAGGAGTACATGGCGGCGGTGCTCTCCAGCCACTCCGGCAAGACCGAGAACATCGTCAAGTACGTGGCGGCCGCCAAGCGCGGCGGGATCCCGGTCCTGCCGCCGGACGTGAACTCGTCGGGCTCGGACTTCACCGCGGTGCCGGAGGGGATCCGTTTCGGCCTCGCCGGCGTCCGCAACGTCGGGGAAGGCGTCGTCAGCGCCATCGTGGCCGAACGCCACGCGGCGGGACCGTTCACCTCTCTCCAGGACTTCTGCCTGCGCGTGGATCCGAAGGTGCTCAACAAGCGGACGCTCGAGTCGCTCATCAAGGCGGGCGCGTTCGATTCCACCGGCTACACGCGCAAGCACCTCATGCGCATGATGGACGACGCGGTGGACCTCGCGGCAAAGCGTGCCAAGGATCGCGACCTCGGCCAGGTCTCGCTCTTCGATCTCGACGGCGCAGCGGACCACGGATTCGAGCATTCTGTGCCGGAGCCGGACGGCGACGAGTGGGACAAGGCGATGAAGCTCGCTTTCGAGAAGGAGATGCTCGGCATCTTCGTCTCCGACCACCCACTGCGCGAGATGGCCGAGATGATCGAGGCTGCGCGCACCCTGTCGCTTGGGGACGCGGACACGTTCTCGGATGGCCAGTCCGGCGTCTTCGCGGGCATCCTCACCTCGGTGCAGCGGATCATATCCAAGAAGGGGAAGCCGATGATCGACTTCGCCATCGAGGACCTCGACGGGTTCATGGAGGGCCGTCTGTTCGGCCCCATGTACACGAAGTTCGAGTCGCTGTTCATCGAGGACACGGTGCTCAAGATGCGCGCGCAGGTGGAGGTCAACGAGCGCGGCCGCAAGCTGAAGGTGAGCGCCGTGCAGGTGTTGGGCAGCGACGGCACGTTCTCGCGCAACCCCGGCACGCTGCTCATCCGGGACATCGAGGCCCGCTTCAACGATCCCGAGGTCCTGGACTGGTTCAAGCGGTTGGTGCCGCGCTATCCGGGCCCGGATAGCGTCCAGGTCAAGATCACCAACGGCGGGGGTACGAAGACCTACGCCCTGCCGGTCGAGACGTATCACGTGGACATGATGTCGCACCCGCTGCACGCGGAGCTGCGCGAGGTGTTCGGCGCCGACTCCATCTCGGAGGAGTAGGCGGCAGAGGGGCGCTCGGAGAGGGCGTGGCTTGCGCGTCGCAGGCGGGGATGGTACTTTAGCGCTGCATCACTCTACCGTGATAAAGTATGAAGCACCGAACCGACCGTCCGGAGTGTGCACGTCCGCGTGCACACGATGGCGACACGAACCTGGGAAGGCACGCAGATGCGCCCCGTGACACCTCGAGGATTCCGCGATGTCCTCTACGACGAAGCAGCCGAGCGCGGCGCGGTGACCGCAGCGGTCTCCGACGCGTTCGCCCGTTTCGGGTACCGCAGCGTCGAGACACCGGCGGTGGAAGAGTACGCCACCCTGGAGACGGCCGCGGGCGCCACGCTTCAGGGGACCGCGTTCCGTATGGTCGACCTCGACGGCTCGCTGCTGGCGCTCCGTCCTGAGATGACGCTGCCGATCGCCCGCCTCGCGGCCTCACGCCTCTCGGCCGACACCGGTCCGCAGCGCATCTGCTATACGGCCGACGTGTATCGCGAGCAAGCCTCCCTGCGCGGTGAGGCCCGCCAGTTCACGCAGCTCGGCGTGGAACTCCTGGGGGTGAACGGCCCTGCCTCCGACGCGGAGGTCGTGTGCGTGCTCGTGGACGCACTGACCGCCGCCGGCCTGCCCGATTTCACCGTGGGCATCGGAACGGTCGCGGTACTGAAGGCGCTCATCGACGCCGCAGGAGCCGGCCGATCGTGGGCAGAGTCCCTGCTGGCGGCGGCGCACTCGCGCAACCTCGTCGCGTTCGACGCGCTGACCGGTGAGGCGGGCGTCGCTCCCGCGGCGGGCGATGCGCTGCGCGCGGTGGTGCGGATCGCGGGAGGGCGCGAGGCGATCGCAGCATGCCGTGCCGCGGTGGGGGCGGTCGGATGTGCGGCGTCGCTCGACGCGCTCGAAGCCACCTGGGACCTCTTGGAGGCGGCTGGCGCAGCCGCGCGCGTGCGGGTCGACTTCGGGATACTGCGCTCGTTCGACTACTACACCGGCATGATCGTCGAGGCGTACGCGCCGGGCCTGGGTCTCCCTCTCGGCGGCGGCGGCCGCTACGACGACGTGCTGGCTGCCTTCGGCGCTCCGATGCCGGCTGCCGGGTTCGCCCTTTCCCTAGAGCGTGTGATGATCGCGCTGGCTGGGCAGGGGATCTCGGTCCCGGTGCGGGGCCTCGACGTGGTCGTGGGCGGGGCCCCGCTCGACGTCGTACGTCTCGCCGCACGCCTGCGCGCGCAGGGCTGGCGCGTCCGCATGACCTCGTCCGCTGAGGCGGCAGCCGTCGAGTGCGAAGCGCGCGAGGCAGGCTCCGCGATGTGGGCGCTGGCCGGTGAGGGCGCGGCCCACCGGACGTCGGACGGCGGCAGTGAGGACATCAGCGTGCCAACGGCGCCTCCGACGCTCGCCATGGCCCCTACAGGGCGTTGTGCGGCCTCGGATGCCGAGAGCACTGCTCCGATGACGGATGGGGGCCTGTGATGGCTGAGACGCGACTGCGCATGGCGGTCCCCAAGGGAGCGCTCTTTCCGGGAACGATCGAGATACTGAGCCGTGCCGGCGTCGAGACCGGCGCGCTCGCCGACCCGGGCCGTCAGCTCATCATCGACACCGCGGACATGCGGTTCATCATCTGCAAGCCCACCGATATCCCGGCGTATATCGCCTACGGCGCTGCTGATGTCGGCATCGCAGGGGCGGACGTTCTGGCCGAGGCCGCACTGGATGTGGCGGAGCTCGCGGACCTGTACTTCGGTGCATGCAAGTTCGTGGTCGCGGAGCGTGAAGGCGCCACGGAGGACGTCGAGAGCTCGTACCGCCGCCTGGGAGTGATCAGGGTCGCGACGAAGTACCCGCGCATCACCGAGGCGCACTTCGCCGCCAAGGGCATACAGGTGGAGCTCGTGAAGCTTCACGGGAACATCGAACTCGCCCCGCTGGTGGGCCTCGCGGACCGTGTGGTCGACATCACGGCAACGGGAACCACCCTTCGGGAGAACGGATTGCGTATCGTGGAGGACGTCATGGACTCGAGCGCCCGGTTCGTCGCGAACCCGGTGGCCATGAGGATCGACGCCGAACGTGTGACGGAAATCGCCCGCCGCTTGCAGGACGCGGCGCTGGCGGACGGAGGGGGAGTGCTCGCATGATCATGAGACGGGTCGAACTCGCGCGGGGCCGGATGCTGCCGGAAGGTACGTTGCGCCCTGCCGGCGGCGTGGATCCTGAGGTCCTATCGGTGGCGGCGCGCATCGTCGAAGACGTCCGCCAGCGCGGCGACGACGCGCTGCGCGAGTACACGGAGAAGTTCGACGGCGTCGACGTGCCGGTCCTTCGCGTCACGAGCGAGGAGATCGAGGCGGCGGTCGCCTCCGTGCCGGTGGAGTTCCGCGACGCCCTCGCAGCCGCCGCCGCATCGATCGAGCAGTACCACGAGCGCCAGGTCCCGCAGTCGTGGTTCACGACGCAGGAGGGCATCTTCACCGGCCAGAAGGTCACGCCGTTGCGCCGCGTGGGCATCTACGTGCCCGGCGGTCGTGCCAGCTACCCCTCAAGCGTGCTCATGAACGCGATACCCGCCGTGGTCGCGGGTGTCGAGGAGATCGCGATGGTCGTGCCGCCCGCGAAGGACGGCACCGTGAGCGCCTACGTGCTGGCCGCGGCCGCCGAGGCCGGCGTCTCCGAGATCTACAAGGTGGGCGGCGCGCAGGCGATCGCGGCGCTCGCGTTCGGCACCCGCTCCATCCCGCGCGTCGACAAGATCACCGGACCGGGCAACGCGTACGTCACAGCGGCGAAGAAGCTCGTCGTGGGTGACGTGGGGATCGACATGCTCGCCGGTCCCTCCGAGGTGTGTGTGGTGGCTGACGAGACCGCCGAGCCGGCGTTCGTCGCCATCGACCTGATGGCCCAGGCGGAGCACGATCCGAACGCGCAGACGTTCCTCGTCACGTGCGACCCGACGCTCCCCGACGAGGTCGAGGAGGCGCTGGAGGTGCTGCTCGCCGAGGCGCCGCGATCGGAGATCATCCGCCGCAGCCTTGCCGACAACGGCCTTGTCGTCGTGGTCGAGGACGAGTCGGCCGCCATCGATGTAGCGAACGCGATCGCGCCGGAGCACCTCGAGATCATGATGGCCGAGCCGTTCGAGCTTCTCGGTCAGGTGCGCAACGCCGGCGCCATCTTCCTGGGTCCGTGGACCCCGGAGTCGGTGGGCGACTACGTGGCGGGCCCGAACCACGTCCTCCCCACCGGAGGTACCGCCCGCTTCTCGAGCCCGCTGTCCGTCGACGACTTCATGAAGAAGTCATCGGTCATCTCGTACTCTCGCTCGGCCCTCGAAGCCGATGCCGCCACGGTGATCACGCTCGCATCCGCAGAGGGCCTCGATGCTCACGCGGACGCTGTGGCGCTGCGCCTCGAGCTCGCCGCCGAGGCCGACGCCGAAGCCGAGGCCGACGCTGCGCTCGACGGGGAGGCCTGAGCCGTGGGCGCCCTCCGCCCCCCGCGCCCGGACCTGGCCGACATGTCCGCCTACGATGCCCGCGAGCCGAGCGTCGATATCAACTTGGCCGCGAACGAGAACCCGTCCAACCTGCCGCACGAACTGTTGGCGACGATGGCGCAGCGGCTCCCGACGTTCCCGTTCAACCGCTACCCGGATCCGATGGCCTCGCAGCTTCGCGCGCAGATCGCCGAGGCGAACGGGCTGGATCCCGCCAACGTGCTCGTGGGCAACGGCGGCGACGAGTTGATATTCGACCTCATGCTCGCGTGGGGCGGCCCGGGGCGCACGCTGCTCAACCTGCCGCCGACCTTCGCCATGTACGAGATCGACGCCCGCCTGACGGGGACGACGATCGCAGAGGTGCCGCGCCGTGAGAAGGACTTCACCGTCGACGAGCGGGCGGTCTTCGAGCGGCTCGCACTGGGCGACATCGATATCGTGATGATCTCGCACCCGAACAACCCCACCGGCAACATCGCGCCCGAGACGTTCCTCATCGACGTGCTCAAGGCGACCGACGCGCTGGTGCTGGTGGACGAGGCGTACTTCGAGTTCTCGCGGCACACGATGAGGCCGCACATGGAGCGGCACCCGAACCTCGTCATCCTGCGTACGTTCAGTAAGGCGTTCTCGCTCGCCGGGCTGCGCGTGGGCTACCTGCTCGCGCACGAAGACGTCGTCATGGAGCTGACGAAGGTCCGGCAGCCGTACTCCGTCGACCGGTTCAGCCAGTGGGCGGCGGGCCTCGTGTTCCGGGAGCGGGTCGTCTTCGAGTCGCAGATCCAGGAGTTGCTGCGGCAGCGCGACGTGATCGAGCATGGGCTTTCACAGATCCCGGGCGTCAAGGTCTTCCGCAGTGAAGCGAACTTCGTCCTGTTCCGCGTGGACCGCGCAGCCGCGGTCTGGCGCGACCTGCTGCACTCGCACAGCATCCTCGTGCGCGACCTGTCCCGCGTCCCCGGCCTTGAGGACTGTCTGCGCGTCAGCATCGGTTCGATGGCGGAGAACTCGGCGTTCCTGAAGGCGATGGAGCACCTGATGACCGAACGCCGCGCGAGCGACATGTTCGGCACCACCAGCCGCGATGAACTCGACTCGGCCGTAGGCGAGTCCGGCCCGCTCGACTGATCCCCCGCATCTTCGACGACGTACGGAAAGAGGCCGGGCAATGGCACGCAGCGCACGCATCGAGCGTGAGACCAACGAGACTTCGGTCATCCTCGAGATCGACTTGGACGGCACCGGGAAGGTGTCCGTCGCCACCGGCGTACCGTTCTTCGATCACATGCTCGACGCGCTCGGCCGCCACTCCCTCATCGACATCTCGGTCGAGGCCCGGGGCGACCTCGAGGTCGATGCGCATCACACGGTGGAGGACACCGGCATCTGCCTCGGGCTGGCGCTCGCCTCGGCCCTCGGCGATCGCGCGGGCATCCGGCGTTTCGGATCGGCTGCGGTTCCTCTGGACGAGGCGCTCGTACTCGCAGCGGTCGACATCTCAGGCCGCGGGTCGCTGACCTACGATGTCGAGGTGCCGATCGAGTTCATCGGAACGTTCGACACGACGTTGGCCCGTGAGTTCCTTGCGGCGCTCGCGGTGAACGCCGGCATCACCCTGCACCTGCACGAGGTCAGCGGCGACAACGCGCACCACATCGTGGAGGCGGCGTTCAAGGCGCTCGCCCGCGCACTGCGCGAGGCGGTGGAACTCGATCCCCGGGTGACCGGCGTGCCGTCGACCAAGGGCGTCCTGTGACGCCCGCCGCTCCCGGACGGGACGGGTCATGAGCGACGCCCTGCCCAACATCGCGATACTCGATTACCGCATGGGCAACCTGCGCAGCGTCGAGAAGGGGCTGGCCGCCGCCGGCGTGGAGGGCGTGACCGTCACCGACGATCCGCGGGTTGTCGAGCGCGCGGCCGGCATCGTGTTGCCCGGCGTGGGCGCGTTCCGCGACGCGGCCGCCAACCTCGCGTCCTCGGGGCTGCGGGAGGTTCTCTTGGAGCGAGCGGCCGCCGGCGTGCCCGTGCTCGGGATCTGCCTGGGTATGCAGCTTCTTGCGACGGTCGGCCTCGAAGACGGTGAGTGGGCGGGCCTCGACCTCGTGCCGGGACAGTGCCGCCGCATCGAAGCGGATGTGAAGGTCCCGCACATCGGCTGGAACACCGTCGACTATCCGCGCGCCAGCCGGCTGTTCGCCGGTGTGCCGGAGGGCAGCGCGTTCTACTTCGTGCACAGCTATCATCTGGTGCCGGACGATCCGACCGTGGTCATCGGCACCACCACGTACGGGATACCGCTCGCCGCTGCGGTGCGCCGCGGCAACGTGTACGGCGTGCAGTTCCACCCCGAGAAGTCGTCCGCGTGCGGACTCGCGCTCCTGCGCGAATTCGCCGCCATCGTGACCGAGGAGTCGCACCTGTGAGCGCGCAGATCCTGCCTGCGATCGACATCCTTGCCGGCCGCGTCGTCCGCCTGAAGCAGGGCAGTTTCGACGAGGTCACCGTCTACAACAACGACCCGGTGGACCAGGCAAAGCGCTTCGAGGCGTCCGGCGCCGAGATCATCCACGTGGTGGACCTCGACGGCGCGCTCAGCGGCGAGCCGGTCAACATCGCCTCGGTCGAGGCGATCGCATCCGCGGTGAACGTGCCGATCCAGGTCGGCGGCGGTATCCGAAGCGAGCGGACGCTGCAGCGGCTCTACGATGCGGGAGTCGCCCGCACGGTACTCGGCACCGCGCTCATCACCGACCCGGCCTTCGTGCGGCGCGCGTGCTTCCGCTGGCCGGGGATCGTGGCCGGCGTCGATGCGCGCAACGGGCGCGTCGCGATCGAGGGCTGGAAGCAGGGCACCGAATCGGACGTCGCCGACGTGGTCGCCGAGCTCGGCGCTCTCGGCGTGAACCGGCTCGTCTACACCGACATCTCGCTCGACGGTATGCAGAAGGGCGCGAACGTGCGCGCCTACCGTGCGCTTGCGCTGGCGACGGATGCCGCGATCATCGCGTCCGGCGGCGTGACGACCCTCGATGACATCACGGCGCTCGCCGCGGTGCACGGCGTGGAGGGCATCATCGTGGGGCGTGCGCTGTACGAAGGCACGATCGACCTCGAGACCGCGATCTCCACCGCCCGGGCCGTCGGGTGATCCGCCGATGCTGATGAAGCGCGTCATACCGTGTCTCGACGTACATGAGGGCCGCGTCGTCAAAGGCGTGAACTTCGTGGACCTGCGCGACGCCGGCGACCCGGTCGAGCTCGCTCGCTTCTACGACGCCGAGGGCGCCGACGAGCTCGTGTTCCTCGACATCACGGCCACCCACGAGGACCGTCCCACGATGCTGGGTGTGGCCGCGCGCACCGCCGATGAGGTCTTCATCCCGTACACGGTGGGCGGAGGCATGCGCTCGGCCGACGATATACGCGCGATGCTGAAGGCCGGCTGCGACAAGGTCTCGCTCAACTCGGCGGCGGTCGCCTCGCCCGAACTCATCACCACCACGAGCCGCATCTACGGATCGCAGTGCATCGTGGTGGCGATCGATGCGCGCAAGGTGGCAGGAGGGCGGGACCGTTGGGAGGTCTTCGTCTCCGGAGGCCGCACGAACACCGGGATGGACGCGGTGGAGTGGGCGCGTCACGCCGAGTCGCTCGGGGCGGGGGAGTTCCTGCTCACGAGCATGGACCGCGACGGCACCAACGAGGGCTACGACATCCCGCTCACGCGCGCGGTGACACGCGCCGTCGGCGTACCGGTGATCGCGAGCGGGGGAGCAGGCAGGCTCGAGGACTTCGCCGAGGTCGTGATCGAAGCCGACGCGGACGCGGTGCTCGCCGCGTCGACCCTGCACTACGGGAAGTTCCGCGTGCGCGACATCAAGGCCGCGATGGCGTCCGCGGGCGTGCCCGTCCGGCTCGTCGACGTGCCCGATACACCCGTGCGCCCGGCGCCGCTGACGTGGAAGGACTGAGGAAGACCATGGACCTCGAACGTGACGAGCTGGCCCTCGACGATCTGGCATGGGGCGAGGGCAGTCTTCTGCCGGCCATCGTGCAGCAGCGAGGCACCGGCGAGGTGCTGATGCTCGCGTGGATGGACCGCACCGCCCTTGAGCGCACACTGGAGAGCGGCCGGACGTGGTTCTGGAGCCGGAGCCGCCAGACGTACTGGATGAAGGGCGAGAGCTCCGGCGACGTCCAGGACGTCGTGGGAGTCCGCTATGACTGCGATGGCGATGCTCTGCTCGTCACGGTCGAACAACGCGGCGACGGCGCGTGCCACACCGGCCAGAGGACCTGCTTCTACCGCAGCCTCGACGTCGCCACGGCCCCGGCCCCGGCCGGCCAGATACAGGATGCAGGCGGAGTACCCCTCCGGCTCGGCGACGTCCTCAGCCAACTCGCAGCGGTGCTCGAGCAGCGCAAGCGTGATCTCCCGGAAGGCAGCTATACGGCCAAGCTCCTGAGCGGCCCGCAGGACAAGCTCCTGAAGAAGATCGCGGAGGAGTCGGGCGAGGTAATCATCGCGGCCCGCGACCACGACGTCGCTCAGACGCGCTACGAGGCCGGCGACCTGCTCTACCACCTGCTGGTCGTGCTGGCCCGCGAGGGCATCACCCCCGAAGATCTCGCCTCCGAGATGGCCGGGCGCCTGCCGGGGAGCGGCGCGTGACCGACCGGACGCGCGCCCGCCGCGGCCGCATGGAGCCGCTGTGGGACCGCATCGATCGCAACCGCATGAAGGTTGCGATGTTCGTGACGCTGTTCGTCGTGGCGGCGGCCCTGTCCTTGGCCTTGATGGTGGGCGCCGGCGGCGTGCTCTTGTGGGTGATGACGTTCCGGGGCGGTGGCGAGTTCCTCTCGTTGACGCCGTGGCTGATGGCCGGCGCGTTCCTGCTGGGCGCCGCGCTCGCGATCCTGCACGTCGTGCGGGTGCTCTCTCGGCCGGAGGCGCGCCTCGCAGGCCTCTTCGGCGCGATCCCGACGCAGCGCGGCACCCTTCCGGTGACCGAGTCCGCGCTGCACGACATGGCGATCGCGATCGGCCGGCCCGGGGCGCCGTGGCTGTGGCTCATCGAGGACTGCGACCGTGTCAACGCGTTCGCCCTCGGGTTGCACGACGACGCGATCGTGGTGGGCGTCACGCGCGGGTTCGCAGAGCGCCTGAGCGGCGACGAGCAGCGTGCCGTCTTCGCCAACCTGATGGCGCGCGTGGCGGCACGCGACACTTTGTGGGCCACAGTGCTCTCGGCGATCATGGGCCCGATCTGGGGGCAGCGCGCGCAGCAGCTCCATAAGGACGCCCTGCTGCAGGACGAGCCCACATGGGGAGAGGCGCTCACCGGTGGCGCGTCCGCGGGAGTCGCTCGCGAGACGCCGGAAGCCGTCATCGGCGTGTTCATACTCGGGTTCCTCGGCGTGGTCCTGACCGAGGTCCTGATGGCCGGGCACGAACGTGCCGCCCTCGCTGCCGCCGAGAAGGCCGACGCAGAGGGCATGCTCCTGCTGAAGGACCCCGCGCAGATGCTCACCGCTCTCGCACACGTTCTCGAAGCGAACAACACGGTCCCCGGGGCGGGGGAGGCGTACTCGGCCCTCTTCTTCTGCTGGGCCGGCTTCGGCTACGCGCCGGAAGACGATCCCGAGATGGAGCGCCTCGGGAGGCTGCGCGAAGTACTGGGTGCGGCGGGAGCGCCGACGCCCTGAGGATCGGGCTCACGCACGCCGAGCGCCGCGGCCAGGGGACCGCGTACCGGCTCGACACGACGGCTTTCCGCGACGCCATGTCGTTCGTGCTCGAAATGCTCTGTACTCCGGAGGAGGAGATGCGCGATGACGAGTGACCGTCAGTTCGGGAGCGACGCACAGGATTCACCCGGGCAGGTACCGGTCGGCGCAGCTCCGCCCGACGAACTGCCCGCCCCTCCGAAGCTGCGCGATTTCACCAAGTTGCCGCTGCTGATCGTGGCCGCGATGTTCGTCGCGGGCGCGGTGCTCTACCCCTCGCTACCGAGTCCGATCCCCACGCACTGGGGTATCAGCGGCGCGCCGGACGCGTTCTCCGCCAAGTCGTTCGGAAGCGTGTTCCTGCTGCCGCTCATCGCCGCAGGCGTCTACGCCCTGCTGGTTGTGGTGCCCTTCCTGGATCCCAAACGGCGCAACCTCAAGATGTCGTTCCGCGCGTACAACATCGTCATCGACGCCGTCGTGGGCCTGGAGGCGGTCGTGTTCGCCGCGACCCTGTTGGCGGCCTACGACAACCGCTTCGACGTGGCGAAGGTCATCCTCGTCGCGGTGGGCCTTCTGTTCGCGCTCATCGGGAACTTCATGACCACCGTGAAGCAGAACTGGACCTTCGGCGTTCGCGTCAGTTGGACGCTCTCCGACGAGGTCGTGTGGAGCAAGACGAACCGGCTCGGCGGATACCTGTTCGTTGCGGTCGGCCTGCTCACCGTGGCCTCCTCGGTCTTGCCGTCCACGTACGGGCTGTTCGTGCTCCTCGGGTCGCTGGCGGTGATGCTCGTCGTGACGTACGCCTACGCGTACCTGCTGTACCGCTCGCGCCATCCGGAGGCGTGAGGCGCGGAGGCCGTCCGAACGTGTCACATGGAGTTCACTTGCGCGCACGCCTCGCCGCGTGTATCCTCCGTCCCAATCTCATAGCGTGAACGCCAGTGACGGGGAAGAGTAGCCCGATCGCGAAGCACAGAGAGCCGGTGGTTGGTGGAAACCGGCGTGAGCGGTCGGCGTGAATGGTCCCTTGAGGCTCCGGAGCAAAGGCCGCAGGCAGGCTGAGTAGTTCCGGCGGAGGCCCGCCGATACAAGGGACCGGGCATGAAGGCAGCGGGTGTGCCGGAGTGTCGCTGAGACGAGTGGTCCGGCCGAGGGGTCGGACAACGAGGGTGGTACCGCGGGAGCCGAAAGCTCTCGTCCCTTAACAGGACGAGGGCTTTTTCTGTTGTCCGGGAACTTCTCCGGGGGCAGTGATCGCATATGGGGCCGGTCCACATGGACGGACCCTGACGCCGACCGCAAGCACGACTCTCGAAGGGAGCACGCGATGCCATCCGACAAGACCAGATTCGGACTCGACGAGACCAGGATCCCTGAGGCCTGGTACAACATCATGCCGGACCTGAAGACCCCGCCCGCACCGCCGCGCGCGTTCGCGCCGGACGGCACCGAGCTCACGCCCGACCAGGTCGGCGCGCACATGGCCACGCTGTTCCCGATGGAGTGCCTCAAGCAGGAGATGTCGATGGAGCGCTACATCGACATCCCGGGCGCGGTCATCGACGTCTACAAGGAGTACCGCCCGTCGCCGATGCTCCGCGCGCGCCAGCTCGAGAAGTCACTCGGCCTGCCCGAAGGCGTCAAGATCTTCTACAAGTACGAGGGCGTGAGCCCCGCGGGTTCGCACAAGCCCAACACCGCCATCCCGCAGGCCTACTACAACAAGCAGGAAGGCATCACGAAGATCGCGACCGAGACGGGCGCCGGCCAATGGGGCAGCGCCATGTCGATCGCCGGCGCGCTCTTCGGCATCGATGTCGAGGTGTTCATGGTCAAGGTCAGCTACGACCAGAAGCCGTACCGCCGCATCCTGATGGAGACCTACGGCGGCACCGTGCACTCGTCGCCGACGAACCTGACCGATGCCGGACGCCACGTGCTCGCCATGGATCCCGATTCCACCGGCTCGCTCGGCATCGCAATCTCGGAGGCGGTCGAGGTCGCGGTCAAGGACCCCGGCACCCACTACGCGCTGGGTTCCGTGCTCAACCACGTGTGCCTGCATCAGACGATCATCGGCCAGGAGGCCATCGAGCAGATGGCGCTCGCCGATGAGGAGCCGGACGTCGTCATCGCCTGTGTCGGCGGCGGCAGCAACTTCGCCGGGCTCGCGTTCCCGTACTATCGCCGCAAACTGGACGGCAAGAGCAACGCGCGCCTGGTGGCGGTCGAGCCGAAGGCATGCCCGACCCTCACAGCGGGCGAGTACCGTTACGACCTGGGCGACGAAGCGGGGATGACGCCGCAGATGCTCATGTACACGCTCGGCCACGACTTCGTGCCCGCGGGCATCCATGCCGGCGGCCTGCGCTATCACGGCGATTCGCCGCTCGTGAGCCAGCTCGTGCACGAGGGCGAGGCCGAGGCCGTGGCCGTCGATCAGACGGCATGCTTCGCGGCCGCCGTCCAGTTCGCGCGCGCCGAAGGTATCCTCCCCGCACCCGAGTCCAGCCACGCCATCCTTGCCGCCATCAACGAGGCGAAAGCGGCGCAGGCGGCAGGCGAGGACAAGGTCATCCTCTTCAACCTGTCGGGTCACGGGCACTTCGATCTCGCAGCCTATGCCGCGTACAACGCAGGCCAGCTGCAGGACTTCGACTTCGCCGCCGGCTCCACGCTGTGCCAGGCGGAGTAGTCGGACCACGCTGACCGGCGCAACAGGACGGCCGTGGGCCTCAGTGCCCACGGCCGTCCGTGCGTTCCGGGTACGCCCCGTTCCGGGAGGGACGCACGCCCTCTGAAGCGCTACTATCGTCGTCAAGGACACAGCACGTCATGGCGGAGGGGGTCTCGGCATGCCGTATATGCGCATCGCGACCAACAAGTTCTGGGGTTGGGTCGTGGTCTCGCTCCTTGTGGGACTCGTCGTCGGCCTTGGGATCATGTTCTGGAGGACAGGGTCCCTGAGCAGTCAGATCACCGTCCTGCAGCACCAGGTCTCGTCGGCGAGCGGGAACGCGAGCGAGACGGTCGCCGCCGTCCAGGACCAG
Source organism: Coriobacteriia bacterium (assembly GCA_023252055.1). Lineage (GTDB taxonomy): Bacteria > Actinomycetota > Coriobacteriia > Anaerosomatales > PALSA-660 > PALSA-660. Next base: position 9,951 of record JAHEXP010000015.1, on the reverse strand, counting down.
CTCGCCGCCGCAGAGACCTCGCTGACAGCGCTGACGGACCAGAACGCGCAGCTCACGGCGGACCTCGCCACCGCCAACGCGCGGATCAAGACGCTCGAGAAGAGCACGACGACCAGCACGAGCACCACGGCGACGATCGCGGTCACGTCCCGTACGGTCACGCCGGGCACGGTGGAGGCCTCGCACACGATCACCATGACCGCCAAGGTCACAGGACATCCCACGTCGGTGACGATGCGCGTCTACAACTCTTCGAAGAGCTACGACAAGACCTTCACCCTCAAGAAGATATCGACCTCCGGCGACAGCGAGACGTGGCGCGCCACGGCGAAGGCGCCGGCGACGGTGGGGACGTACCACTGGTACGCGACCGCGATCAAGGGCTCCAAGCGCGTGACGATGTCGGGCGCCTCGCCCGGGACGCTCAAAGTGAAGTGATCCACCGCCGGTGAAGCGGTGTAGAGACGAGGGCCCGGGAGTCTGACTCCCGGGCCCTCGCTTCAGTCCGTTTCCACCGTCTACTTGGCCGGCTTCTCCGCTGCGTCCTTCGAGTGCGTCTGCGGCAGCGACTGGGACTCCATCGGGCGCTCGACCTTCGCGGCCGGCTTCGAGGGCTCCGCGGCAGCTGCCGCGGTGTTCTCCGGAGTCCTCGTCGCGCCTTCCATCACTGAGCTTCGCAGCGCCGTGACCTGGGCGCTTCTCTTCGCATCCGGCTTCTCGCCGACGATGGGAGCGCCGAGCTTCTCGGAGGTGAGGAGTGCCAGCAGCAGGCCGAACGCGTTGTTGCTCGCGGTCGTGTCGCCGCCCTCGCCGCCGCCCATGTTGACGACCGTCTGCGGGACGATCGGCACCTTGGACGTCTCGATGGCCTGCGCCATCTTCGTCATGACGTCCTGGGCCAGCTGGAGCTGCGGGCCGCCGTATGCGTTGACCTGCTCCTCGATGGCTATCGCGCGGCCGATGCCCACGCGGGCCTCGCGGTCGGCGTCCGCTTCCGCGGTGAGGCGGATGCGGGTGGCCTCGGCGTCGGCGATCATCTTCATGCGCGCCTGCTCGGCGCCTGCCAGCAGCTTGACCTTCTCGGCCTCACCGGCGGCCAGCGTCTTGACCTTCTCGGCGTCGCCTCGAGCCAGCGTCTTCACGCGCTCGGCGTCCTGGGCGGCCCGCTGAAGCTCGGCGCGGCCCTGGTTCTCCTGCACCTGGATGTTGATCTCGGACTGCGTGAGCATCGTCTGCTGCTCGGCGACGGCCATCGCCTGCTTGAGCTCGCGCTCCTTGTCGGCGGCGATCTTTTGCTTGTCGAACGTCTCGAGCTTCTCGAAGGCGATCTGCCGGTCGCGCAGCTGGGTGAGGATCGTCTCGATCCTCGTGTCGCCCTCGGGGGAGCGCGGAGTGCCGATGAGAACCTCTTCCAACTCGAGGTTGTATCGGGCGAAACGCACCTTCATCTCCTCGCTGCTTCGGGCCTGGATCTCGTTTCGCTGCTGGATGAGCTCGATCAGCGTCTTGGTCTGGCCCACGTTCTTGAAGTAGCTCGACACCATCGGGTCGAGCGTCTGGTTGACGAGCATCGCGATGTCGCCAAAGCGCTGGATCACGAGCGGGGCCTTCTTATAGTCGATGTGGATGACCACGGACAGCGGCAGGGACGGCTCGAACGCGTCTTTGGTGATGAGCCCGATCTCCGAGAGGTTGGCGTCGAAGTTGTGCGCGCCGGTCTCGCCCTTGATCCACTTGAGGATGATGTTCGTGGTGGGGACGAGGATCGCCTTGCCGGCGTACGTGTTGAACGCGTACTTGCCCGGCATGAGCGCTTCGTTCCACACGCCGCGGAAGCCGGTCGTGACGAGTTCGCCGTGGCGGTACTCCTCGCCCGAGACGTCGGCGCCCTTCGGCCCGATGTAGCTGACGACTACGCCGGCGTAGCCGATGGGGACGATCGTCTTCTCGATGAGCTCGACGGTCGCGAACAGGCGGTTGATGAAGTACGTGCCCTCCGTGAGGACCTGGTACTGACGCCCACGGAAGCCGCCGGCCTTCAAGAACGCCTCAGGGTTCTGGAAGTTGTTGTGATAGTCCGGCTCGGCGGCGACGTCGCCGATCGAGGGAGCGATGATGTCGCCCATCGGCAGCGACGGGCCGTCGTGCACGGTGACGATGCCGACACGGTCCTCGGCGCCCTTGATGACCACGGGGCTGAACCCGCCGACGCTGCCGAGGTAGGTCGCCATCGACATGATCGACGACTCCTCCTCCTTGTAGCCCATCGGGAGGTAGTAGACGTGGCTTTCCGTGATGACCATGAACTGCGCCAGGTTCAGCGCGTACGTGCCCTCGCGGATGATCGAGCGCTGGGGGCCCTTCTGGCCGCCATTGGCCATGAACCCGCGCACGTCCTGGTAGTTGCCGCACTCCACAACGCGGCCGAGCGTCTGCTCCGGCTGCATCGGGATGCCGTCACGAGCGAACACATAGCCGATCTTGCCCTGCGGGATCGTGATCAGCGGCATCACGCGGACGCGGTACATGAACGGCGAGCGGAAATGGATACCGCCGCGCAGCACTTCCGGCTGGTAGCCGGCCTCGCCCTTCATGGCGATGATCGAGTCCTTCAGCGAACCCTTGGGCGACCACCATTTCTCGACCACGCCGACCTGATCGGAGCGGATGACCCGAACTCCGAGCACTTTGAGCGCGACCACGACGGTCACGATGATCCCGACGATCCATAGCGCGATCGCCGTCAGAACCCCCACATCGAACATGGCTTGTGCCTTCCCCTCGGTCGAAAGTCCGCGCGAACCTGTTGTCGCGTTGAGGGAGTACTTACCGTCGCGCCGCATAAGAACATCTCAAGGATGTATCAAGAATCGACCAGAAGCTGGTAAGGATCCGTGTAGCGCGGCGGCGCGACGCCAAAACGCCCTCGAAACGACCCCCGACGCCACCATACGACATCGCGGGCGCGCGAGAAGGCCCGGTGCGTTCGCACCGGGCCTTCGTTTCGACGGACGGAGTCCCCCTCGGTGCAGGGACCGAGCGGGGAGGTGTCTAAGATCCGATCGCGGTGCGGTCGACGACCGCCGCGCCCCCTGACTTCGGCAGCCGGCGGGCGGCGAGCCCGAGCACGATGGACGTCGCACCGATCACGGCGAACCACAGTCCCAGGAGCAGGCCGGCGGTCGCCAGTCCCGCCACGGGCAGGAGGAACACGACCGCTCCCACGCCCGCGACCAGCACGCCACGCAGCAGCCTGATCCACCAGACGCCGAAGAACGACCGCCAGCGCCATGAGGCGACCATGTCGGCGACGCCCCAGACCACCGCTATCGCACCGGCCGCGCGGAACAGGAACTGCGCGAGCGCGCCTGGCTGCAGGAGCGCGTAGGCGCCGAACACCAGCAGCAGGACGCCCGGCATCAGGGAGACCGCCCACCACCCCGCGCTCGCACGCCGCAGCGAGATCGACCACGACACCCACACGAGCCCGGCTGCCACGGATCCGATGCCTGTGAGGAATACCAGGATGCTCGCGGTGAGGACCGGCATGCCTGCGACCACGATCCCGAAGGCCGCCACGACCGTGCCCCACGCCACCAACGGCCCCCATGTGCGTCGTAGAGAACCCGCATCGGAGGTATAGAAGAACGAGGCCATCTTGAGACCCACTCCCTTCGGTTTGATGGGGTTGTACCCGTTCACGGGAGAGTGGTGGCGAATGGTACGCTTGAGCAGCCCCCTGCACATGACGTTTCCGAGAAGGGATTCGACAGCCGTGCCACGGATCGCACTCGCTCAGATCGACGCCACCGTCGGGGACCTCGCCGGGAACTCTGCACTCATCGCCGCAGCCGCGCGCACCGCGCGCATCGAGCGGGCGGACATCCTGCTCACGCCGGAACTCGGGCTCACGGGATACCCGCCCGAAGACCTCATCGGACGCGCCCGTTTCGTGCGCGACACGCGCCTCGTCCTCGACCGGCTGGCGTTGGAGTGCGATGGGCTTATCGCGATCGTCGGCTTCGTGGACGCCGCCGACGGCCACCTCTACAACGCGGCCGCCGTGCTCTCGGGTGGCGCGGTCCAGGGGGTCTACCACAAGCGACGGCTCCCCAACTACGGCGTGTTCGACGAAGAGCGCTACTTCGAGCCCGGCGACCGCCCGCTTCTGGTGGAGTCCGACGGCGTGGTGTGCGCTGTGACGATCTGCGAGGACGTCTGGGTGCCGGAACTCGTGGAGGAAGCGGCGGCACTCGGCGCAACAGTGGTGCTCAACATCTCAGCATCCCCGTTCCACGCGGGGAAGGGGAGCGACCGCGAGGACATGCTGTCGGAGCGGGCGAGCCGCAACGGCGTGCACCTCGTCTACTGCAACCTCGTGGGCGGTCAGGACGAACTCGTCTTCGACGGCCGCTCGGTGCTCATCGATCCGCAGGGTCGGGTGATCGGACGTGCACACGCGTTCGCGCCCGATCTGCTCATCGCCGACGTCCCGGCGGCACCATCGCCGGTTCGTGAGGAGCCGCTGATGGGAGGGCACGAGGAGGTCTGGCAGGCGCTCGTCGTGGGATTGTCGGACTACTTCCGCAAGAACGGGTTCAGTGATGCGGTGATCGGCCTGTCCGGCGGCATCGATTCGGCGCTCACAGCGGCACTCGCGGTGGATGCGCTGGGGCGGGAGCACGTGCACGGTGTCATGCTGCCCTCGCGGTACTCGTCGCCCGGCAGCATCGAGGATGCCCGCACGCTCGCCGGTAACCTCGGTATCGAGTCCCGCGTGCTGTCCATCGAGGAGGGGTTCTCGGCCCTGCTCGGGACGCTCGCGGCCTCGTTCGACGACCTGGATCCGGATGTTGCCGAGGAGAACCTGCAGGCGAGGGTCCGCGGGACCCTCCTGATGGCGCTGTCCAACAAGTTCGGGTGGATCGTGCTCGCCACCGGCAACAAATCGGAGCTCTCCGTCGGCTACTCCACACTGTACGGCGACATGGTGGGCGGTTTCGCCCCCATCAAGGACCTGTACAAGACCCGCGTCTACGAACTCGCGCACTGGCGCAACAGGCTGCGCGAGGTGATCCCGGTGGCGAGCATCGTCAAGCCCCCATCGGCGGAGCTCCGCCCGGGCCAGGCGGACACCGACTCGCTTCCCGCCTACGACGTGCTGGATCCGATCCTGCGCGAGTACGTGGAGCACGATGCATCGGTGGACGAGATCGTGGCCGGAGGCGCCGACCGGGCGACGGTGGAGCGGGTGACCCGCATGGTCGACGCTGCGGAGTACAAGCGTCGCCAGGGGCCGCTCGGCATCCGCGTGACGCCGAAGGCGTTCGGCAAGGACCGCAGGATGCCGGTAACCAACCGGTTCCGGGGCTGAAGCGCGTGCCGGCCGACTCCGCGCGGGCGCCGTTCGTGCGCCCCGACGGCATCGAGATCCGCGAGGTCCCGGCCGCCGATCCGGTCCTCCTGCACGTGCGCGACCTCTGCTACGAGACCCTGCACCGGCCGTTCGGGGTCACGCGCAACGACGTCTGGAACGAGGCCGACCCCCGCTCCACCCACTTCGTCGCCCTCGACGGCGATGTGCTTGCGGGCTACGTGCGCCTGATCGAGGAGGGCGGCGGCGGCCACGTGCGGCAGGTGAGCGTCGCTGCCGCGTACCGGGGGCGTGGGATCGCAAGCCAGCTCGTGACGGTCGCGGTCGATCGCGCGAGGACGAACGGGCTCCCGTTCGCGTTCCTCAACGCACGGGCGAGGGCGGTGGGCCTGTACGAACGGATCGGCTTCCGGGTGACCGAAGGCCCGTTCCGGATGGGCCGAACATTCCTCCCGCATGTCCGCATGGAGCTTCCGCTGCGCTAGGGCCTCCGGCAGCAGCCGGCGGCGTTGCAGGGGCCGCATGGAGGGGCAGGAACGGTGTGGCGCCGTACGTGGCGTTGACCTACCCTGTGTGTGGCATTGAGTCGGGCAGCCGAATCGCTGCCCGAGACCGTATCGAGGAGGGAACCAAGATGCCCAGCATCACCCGTGAGCAGGTGCGCGTCCCCGCCGACGTCCCCGCATCCATGCGCGAGACGTTCGTCGACAACTACATGAAGGCGACGCGCGGCACCGGCCGCCTCATGCTGTTCGCCTGCGACCAGAAGGTCGAGCACCTGAACGACGACTTCTACGGTCCCGGGATCTCGGCGGACGACGCCAGCCCGATGCACCTGTTCGAGATCGGCTCCAAGGGCACGATCGGTATCCTCGCCGGGCAGCGCGGCCTCATCGCCCAGTACGCAGCCGACTATCCCGACATCAACTACCTCGTGAAGATGAACAGCAAGACGCACCTGGTCAACGTCAAGCAGGAGGACCCGTACTCGCCGCAGCTCTACGACCTCGCCACCATCCTCGACCTCGTCGAGAACGGCGTGAACGTGGTCGGCATCGGCTACACGATCTACCTGGGCAGCGAGTACGAGTCGCAGATGATGACCGAGGCTGCACAGCTCATCGCCGACGCCCACTCAGTGGGCCTGCTCGTCGTGCTGTGGATCTACCCGCGCGGCAAGGCCGTCACCGACGAGAAGGACCCGCACCTGATCGCCGGCGCCGCCGGCGCCGCCTGCTGCATCGGGGCCGACTTCGTGAAGGTCAACCCGCCGAAGAAGACCGACGCTGCATCCTCGGCCGTGCTGCTCGAGGAGGCCACCAAGGCCGCGGGCCGCACCGGGCTGGTGTGCGCCGGCGGGTCGACCGTCGACGCCGAGATCTTCCTGAACCAGCTGTGGGAGCAGATCCACATCGGTGGGGCGATCGGTAACGCGACCGGCCGCAACATCCACCAGCGCCCGCTGGAAGAGGCTGTCCGCCTCACCAAGGCGATCAGTGCGATTACGCTCGGCGATGCGGGCCTTCCCGAGGCCGTCGCCGTGTTCAAGGGCGAGAAGGACTTCACCATCTAGGGCGCGCCGCACTGGGACCGCTGACCCGCTCAGAACGTGATGGCCCCTTCATGGGGCCATCACTCCAACTTCGCGGAGCAGCGGTTCCAGTGCGTCCACCGTGCCTCCGTACACTGGGGGTGGGGTGGGGGTTCACGGTGGTATCATGCTTCGATGCGCCGCCTCCCAGCGAGGCGCCACCTGTGAAGACTCTCAACCGAACGGCTGGCGGATGCCGATCTCAGATTGGTTCAAGGCGCGCGAGCAGCGCCGCTACACGACCCCCACCGCGGTGCCGACCGCGGATGTCCCCGACGGTGTCTGGGTGCGATGCGAAGGATGCAAGCGCACCCTGTACATGGGTGATCTCGAGCGCTCTGAGATGGTCTGCCCGTCATGTGGCAAGCACCACGACATCACCGCTCCCGAGCGCCTCGCGATGCTCCTCGACGAGGGATCGTTCGTTGAGGCGGACGCGGGCATGCGCTCCACCGACCCGCTCGACTTCACCTCGGGCAAGGCCTACGTGGACCAGATCGCGGCCGCCGAGGAGCGCACCGGGCTCAATGAAGGTTTCATCAGCGGCACCGCCGCGATCGGTGGGCACGCCGTGGTCGTGGGCGCGATGGACTTCCGCTTCATCGGCGCGTCGATGGGCTCGGTGGTCGGCGAGAAGATCACCCGCGCCTTCGAGCGCGCCCTCCAGCTGCGCACGCCGCTCGTCCTGGTCACCGCGTCGGGCGGCGCCCGCATGCAGGAGGGGATGCTCTCGCTCATGCAGATGGCGAAGACGTCCGCCGCCGCGGCCCGTCTGGCCGAGGCCCGCGTTCCCTACATCGCCATCCTCACGAACCCGACCATGGGCGGCGTGACCGCCTCCTTCGCGACCCTGGCGGATGTCCTGATCGCCGAACCGGGGGCGCTCATCGGCTTCGCGGGACCGCGCGTGGTGGAGCAGACGATCCGCAAGACGCTTCCCAAGGGGTTCCAGTCCGCCGAGGCGCTTCTGGCCAACGGCATGATCGACATGGTGGTCGACCGCCGCGAGCTTGCCGCGACCGTCGGGTCGCTGCTCGCGTACCTGGGCTCGGGTGATGAGTGACGTGGCGAGGAGATTCGTGATGGAGTTCGAGCGGCCGCTCGAGGAACTCGAGCAGAAGCTGGCATCCCTGAAGCGCGTGGATGTCAGCGAGCAGCCCGAACTGGCCGCGGAGATCGGCGAGTTGGAGGCGGAGATCGGCCGCCTGCACCAGACGCTCTACACAGCGCTCACCCCGTGGGAGCGCGTGCAGATCTCGCGGCACCCGGAGCGCCCGAAGACCGACGACTACATCGAGGCGCTGTTCACCGACGTCATCGAACTTCACGGCGATCGCCTGTTCCGCGACGACGAGGCGATGTTCGCCGGTCTCGCCACGCTCGACGGCAGGCGCGTGGCTGTGCTGGGGCATCGCAAAGGCAAGAACACCAACGAGAACATCCGCCGCAACTTCGGCTCGCCGCACCCCGAGGGCTTCCGCAAGGCGGAGCGCCTCATGCACCTGGCGGACCGATTCGGCCTTCCGATCGTGAGCTTCCTCGACACGGCCGGTGCCTATCCGGGCATCGAGGCGGAGGACCGCGGCCAGGCGCTCGCTATCGCTGAGTGCCTGGCGGCGCTCTCGCAAGTCCGTGTTCCGGTCGTGGTCGTGGGGATCGGCGAGGGCGGCAGCGGCGGTGCGCTCGCGATCGGGTTCGGCGACCGCCTCATCATGCTCGAGAACGCCTACTACTCGGTCATCAGTCCCGAGATGTGCGCGACGATCCTGCACAAGGACGCCCGGCGCGCCTCCGAGACTTCCGCCTGCCTGCAGTTGACGGCGCAAGACCTCCTGCGCCTCGGCCTGGCCGACGAGGTCGTGTGCGAGCCGCTCGGCGGCGCTCACCGCGATCCCGCCGCGACCTTCGCTTCGGTGCGCGGCGCGATCGGGCGCACGCTCGGCGAGCTTTCGCCGATCGCGCCCGACGCGCTCGTGGAGGCACGCTACAGCCGCCTGCGCGCCATCGGGGCGTACGCGGGGGAGTAGACTTCTTCCTCGACGAGCGAGAAGGCGTCCGCGCACCCGCGCGCCGCATCCCATCGCCGCGGGAGGGGTCGTGACAGGCATGGAACCAACACACGGGATCCGGTGCGTCGGAATCGTGTTCTCCGGCGGGCCCGCACCCGCGGCCAACGCCGTCATCTCCGCGTGCGCGCTGTCGTTCCTGGATGCCGGCCTCGACGTCGTCGGGATACTCGACGGCTACACGCACCTCGAGGGCTTCCAGCCGGGCGACCGGCTCCACGCGGGCAAGCACTACCTTCGGCTGGGAGTCGCGGACGTTTCCGGGATCCGGAACCGCAAGAGCGTGCTCCTGCGCACCTCACACTCGAACCCCAGTCGCGGAATCGACTCTGAAGCCGACCTCGTCGATCCCGCTCGCAACGGGGCGGTCATCTCGATCCTGGCGGCAGCCGAGGAGCTCGGCATCGACGCGCTCATCTCCATCGGCGGGGACGAGACGCTGCGGACCGCGAACCACCTCCACCGCTACCAGCAGCTCGTCCCCGGAGGCCACAAGGTCGAGGTCGTGCATCTGCCGAAGACGATCGACAACGACTATCACGGCATCGACTGGACCTTCGGGTTCCACTCCGCCGCCGACTTCGCGGCCCGTGAGATACGCAACCTCGGCGCTGACGCCCAGTCCACCAGCACCTGGTACGTGCTGGAGCTCATGGGCCGCCAGGCCGGCTGGCTCACCTACGCGGCAGGTATCGCGGGTGAGGCCACGCGGATGCTGTCCGTGGAGGACGTCGACGGTGCCTTCGACATCGACGCATACGCCGAAGGACTCGCCGCGCTCATGTTGCATCGCGAGGCGGCGGGGAAGCACTACGGGATCGTGTGCGTGGCTGAGGGCCTGGCCGCGGTGATGGCGGGGAGCGAGCCATCCGTGGACGCGAGCGGGTTCTCGCTGCTCGGGGCGGTGCATGTGGGGGAGC
>JAHEXP010000059.1 GCA_023252055.1 Coriobacteriia bacterium | reverse complement strand
GCTCGCGGCCGCTGTGGACGCGCGCGACGAGCAGACTCAGGACCATTCGCGGAACGTCGCCCGGTACGCTGTCTCAGTCGCGCACGAACTCGGCCTCGACGAGCGGACAACGCGCCTGCTTGAGTACGCGGGCCTTCTGCACGACGTCGGCAAGATCGGCGTTCCCGACTCGATCCTGCGCCAGTCCGGGCCTCTGTCCGCGGCCGACCGTGCTCGCATGGAAGACCACGCGGTACTTGGCGAGGCGATACTGGAGTCCACCACGATGCGCGAGATCCTTCCCTGGGTGCGGCACCACCACGAGAGGTGGGACGGCAAGGGATACCCCGACGGGCTCGCGGGCGAGGACATCCCTCTGGAGGCGCGAATATTGGCGCTGGCCAACTCATACGATGCGATGCGGTCGAACCGCCCGCATCGTCCCGCCATGTCGAGGAGCGCGGCGTTGCAGGAGATCGACTTGGGGCTGGGCACCGTCTTCGACCCGCATATCGGCGAGGTCTTCATCGACTCCATCGGAAGGACCTACCTGTGACCGTGGGCAGCGAGAACGACATCCCAGAAGCGCCGGTCGAACCGGTGAACCGGCCCGCCGCGTCGCCTCCTCGGCCGCGAGGCTCCGGCGCGGGCATCATGATGCTCGCTGTCTGCGGGTTCCTCGCCCTGTCTCTCATGTACATGGAGTCGGCGAAGCTGCCGATCATCGCGGGCCGTGTCGTGGCGGACCTCGCATTCCTCATCCCGCTCGTGCTGTCGGTGGTGCTGTGCGTGGTGAACTACCGCCGCGCCCGGGGGGTCGAGGCGCGCTTCTGGCTCATCGGCGCGTCGCTGAACGCCGTGCTGCTCACCGCAGAGCTGTACTTCCTCTGGTTCATCGTCACGGGCGGGCCTCCGCCCCCCATCTACGCGCCGTTCCAGATCCTGCACGTCGCGGCGGCCGCGCTGTTCCTGGCCCTTCTTGCGACGATGGTGCGTCTCGCCGACACTCCTGCGCCGATGCAGGCGCGCTGGTGGTTGGACCTCGCAGCGGTAGCCGCCGTGGTCTACGTCATCGCGCTCCGGATCTTCGTGGAGCCGCTCTTCGCGAAGATCCCGGAGGCCACTGCGGCGACGAATCTCATCGGTTCGGTCTACACCGCATGGGGCGTGATGATGCTGGTCGGTGGCATCTGGATCCTGGTGCGTCCGGGCCTGATGCGCTGGCGGCTGTGGGAGCGCATGATCGGCGTGTCGCTGATGATCTACTCGGCGGGCGTGATGCTGTGGCCGGTGTGGTTCGCCGCATTCCGGGACGGCGGGTCCGCCGATGAGCGCAGCGTGCTGGACCTCGTGCTCGTCCTCGGTCACTACCTCTTCGTGATGGCAGCGGCGGAGCGCCTGCTCAACGCCGACCAGGCCTGGCCGATGCGCCGCCTCGGGCCGGCCAAGAGCGTGTCCGGTCGAACCGCGACCTACGCGGTCCTCGGCGTGTCGGTCGTGGCGCTGCCCGTACTGGTCGCCTCGGCGGTGCTCGCGCCCGCCGGCACGTTGGACCGCACGGTGTTCGCGTGCGCCGCGGCATTCATCGCGGCGCTCATGGTGGGGCGCACGATCGTCTCGGCTATCGAGAACGGGCGGCTGTTCCACACGTCCGTCAGCGATCCGCTCACCGGCCTCTACAACCACCGCTACTTCCACGAGCGACTTGCCGCGGAGATAGCGGGGGCCCAGCGATATGGCGAGCAGGTGGCGGTCCTGTGGCTCGATGTCGACGATTTCACCCGCCTGAACAGGCTGGCGGGCCATGCGGCGGGTGACGACTTGCTGCGGCACGTCGCCGACGCCCTGACCTCCGTGGCGGGGGAGCACGACGTCGTGTGCCGTATCGGCGGCGACGAATTCGCGGTGATAGCTCGCGGGAAGAACGCCGCAGAGGCGCTCGAGCTGGGCTGCCGGATCGAGGCGGCGCTTGCCGCGTCCGCACCGGGAGCTGCGGCGCCGAGCCTGTCGGGCGGCATCGCGATGCACCCGACCGACGGCGAGGAGGCGGCGCAGCTGGCGCAGCTGGCGGAGCGCACCTCGCGGTGGGCGCACCACCGCGGCAAGGGCCGCGTGCTGCTCTACGATGCCGAGCGGATCGGAGAGGCGCCGGACTCCGAGCAAGGCATGCACGAGATCGAGGAGAAGTCTCGGCTCGGGACGCTGCGTGCGCTCGCGGCCGCCGTCGACGCTCGGCGCGAGGCATCCGGAACACGTTCGGCCACCGTGGCGGCACTGTCCGGCGCGCTCGCGCGCCAACTCGGACTCGACGAGGAGCGCGTGAAACTGATCGAGGTCGCCGCGCTCGTGCACGACGTGGGGATGGTGTCCCTGAGCGACGACCTGCTCGCGAAGCCCGAGGCGCTCACGCCCGAGGAGACCGCTGAGATGCAGCGTCATCCGGCGCTCGGTGAGCGGATCGTCGGCGCGTCGGCCCCGCCCGAGGTGGTCCCGTGGATCCGGCACCACCACGAGCGCTGGGACGGCGACGGCTACCCCGACGGCCTGCGGGCGGTCGCGATACCGCTGGAGTCGCGCATCATCGGCGTTTGCGACGCTTGGGACGCCATGATCTCCGAAAGGCCATGGCGACGCGCCATGAGCGCCACCGAGGCGGTGGCTGAGCTGCGGGCGTGCGCCGGGACGCAGTTCGACCCGGAGCTCGTCGAGCCGCTCATCCGCCTTGTGGAGGCGTTCTACCGGCTGTAGCGAGGTTCCGGGGACCGCTTACGATTGCTCGGCGAGCGCCCTCGTGATGTCGCGCGGGGCGAGTGCTTGCTTCCACAGCGGGCCCGCCACCTGAGTCAGGCCGTCCGCGTACGTGGGGCGGCCTTCCTCCTGGTAGATGACGCCGATGGGGATGCGGCACTCCTCGGGTGTGCACGTCATCTCCGAGAAGTTCTCGAGGGTGAGTGCCATCGCCTTCGCGCGGTCGGTCGGATCCCATCCTTCGTCTTCAAGGCGGTAGACGCGCTCGCGGAACCAGGCGTGCGTGTTGAGCTTGTTCCACGTCACACACGGCTGGAAGACGTCGAGGACGGCGAACCCCTTGTGCGTGATCGCCGCCTTCATGAGGCCCGTCAGGTGCTCCACGTCGTCGGAGAAGCCGCGGGCGACGAATGTCGCGCCCTCTGCGATGGCGAGTCCCACGGTGTTCACCGGGCGCTCGAGCACGCCGGTGGGCGTCGAGGGCGTGTGGACACCCTGCTCGGTCGTGGGGGAGGCCTGGCCGGTGGTGAGCCCGTAGACCTGGTTGTCGTGGGTGATCGACGTCAGGTCGAGGTTGCGCCTGCAGCTGTGAGCGAAGTGACCGAGCCCGATGCCGAACGCGTCGCCGTCACCCATCTCGACCACGACCGTGAGTTCCGGGTTGGCGAGGTGCAGGCCGGTGGCCACGGGTAGGGCGCGCCCGTGCAGGGCGTGGAAGCCCTGGCACTTCGTGAAGTCGGCCCCGTTGCCGTGGCAGCCGATGCCCCACACGACTGCGAGCTTGTCGAAGGGCAGCCCGAGTTCCGAGTACGCGGTGCGCAGCGCGCGCCACATGCCGAAGTTGCCGCAGCCGGGGCACCACGTGGGCGCATTCGGGGTGAGGAAGTCGTCAGGCGTGGACACCGAGGACCACCTCCCTCACGGTCTCGAAGATCTGTTCGGGGGAGAACGGCCGCCCGTCGTATCTGTTGATGCGCCAATCCGGTGCCCGCAAGCACTTCTGGCGGATGAGGCCCTCGAGCTGTCCGGTGGCGTTGCCTTCGACGACCATCGTGCGCTTGGAGCGGTCCATGAACTCCGATACCTCGTGGACCGGGAACGGCCAGATCGTGACGATCTGCATGACCGCGACGTTGACTCCCTCGCGCGCCAGCCAGCCGATCGCCTCGCGCACCGGTCCCTTGGTGGAGCCGAAGCACAGGATCGAGATCTCGGCGGTCGAAGGGTCGGCTCCGAAAAGCGCCGGAGGCGGGACGAGCCCGCATGCGCGGTCGAGTTTGCGCAGGCGCTTCTCGTTCTGAGCGACGCGGTTCGCGACCTCTTCGCCCTGCGCGCCGTAGCCGTACTCGTCGTGCTCGTAGGAGTTCATCACCTGAAGCGCGCCGGTCACGCCGGGGAGAGCCCGGGTGCTGAGACCGTCAGGTGTGACCTTGTACCTGAGGTACATACCTGCGTCATCGAGGGCCTCGGGATGCGTGGCGATGTCGCCGTCGGTGACGATCTTGCCGCGGTCCACACACACTGCGGCCGTGTCGAACGGGGCGACCGATTCGCGGTTGTCTGAGAGGTAGGTGTCGCCCAGCAGGATGACCGGTGTCTGGAGCTGGTCGGCGAGATTGAACGCTTTCCACGTGAGTTCGAAGGCGTCGGTGCGGTCCCCGGGCGCGAGCACGACGCGGGGAAACTCGCCCTGTGCGGCGTGAAGGACGAATCGCAGGTCCGACTGCTCGGTCCAGGTGGGAAGGCCCGTCGCCGGCCCGGGGCGGGTGAACACGCCCACTACGATCGCGGACTCGCTGACGCCTGCCAGCCCCAGCCCTTCGACCATGAGTGAGAAGCCGCCGCCGGACGTGGCGCACATCGCGCGTGCGCCCGCGAACGACGCGCCGATCACGGTGTTCATCGCGGCGATCTCGTCCTCGGTGTGCTTCACGACGACGCCGTATTCGTGGTCATGCGCGGCGAGGTAGTGGAGCAGCGTCGAGGCCGGGGTCATCGGGTAGGCGCAGTACATCCCGATGCCCGCGGCGAGCGCTCCGAGCCCCACCGCCTCGTTGCCGTCGACCAGGATCTGCGGCAGGGCGTTCGGGACCGGCTCGAGGTGCACCGGGAACGGGCACGCGGCCTTGAGCGCGAACTCCCTGCCCTTGGTTGCCACCTCCACATTGACCTTCGCGATCTCCGGCCCCTTGTGCGCGAACTGCGCTACCAGCGAATCCGTGAGGAAGGACAGCGGGTAGCCGGTCAGCCCGAGCACCGCCCCGAGGGCTGCGACGTTGCGCATGATCCGCTGGCCGCCCGCTTCCACCACGATGTCGTCGAGGGGGACGGCGACGATGCACAGGCGCTTGGGGTCCGGGACCGATTCAACGGATGTGGTCTTCGGGTCGTAGATGATCGCCCCGCCGTCCACGACCTCCTCGTGGTGGCGCTCCACCGTCTCGGTGTTGAGCGCGACGAGAACGTCGACCGGCAGCACGTGCGAGTGGATCTCGTCAGGGGACACCCGCACCTGATAGACGTTGTGACCGCCGCGGATGAGCGATGGGTATTCGGTGAGATCGAATGTGTGGAGGCCGCCTTGCGTGAAGCAGCGCGCGAGCGTCCGTCCGGCGGCCTTGATGCCGAATCCGGCCGCGCCGCCGATCTTTACCTGGACGTCGCGCCGGGACGGACCGCGTGGATCGGCCTGCATGAGGTCTCCTTGGGTTCGTTGCACGTGCAGGGGTACGCGACGTATGTTCCCCTGCAGCGCCCGCTGCATTCGGGCGTCGCCGATACCGCCCGGAGACCGATGCGCAGACAGCGCCGAGGAGCTGCCCGCAGGCTCGCGGTATCATGGCCGCATGGAGAACACCCCTCACAGGCCGCTCGTGGTCCTCGGCGTGACCGGCGGGATCGGCGCGTACAAGGCGTGCGAGCTGGCGCGCGAACTCATGCGGCGCGGCATGCGCGTCAAGACAGTCATGACCGCGGCCGCGCAGCGTTTCGTCACGCCGCTGACGTTTCGCACACTCACCGGCGAGCCGGTCGCGGTGTCTTTGTGGGACGACCCCACGCAGCGCGTGCACCACGTTTCGCTGGCCCAGGAGGCCGACGTGGTCGTCGTGGCTCCCTGCACTGCGAACGTGATCGCCAAGGTCGCCTGCGGCCGTGCGGACGACCTGCTCACCACCACGCTCCTCGCCACCGAGGCCCCGATCGTGGTCGCGCCCGCGATGAACACCCACATGTGGCTGCGCGAGGTCACGCAGGCCAACGTGGCGCTGCTGCGCGATCGCGGCGCGGTCTTCGTCGAACCCGGTTCGGGCGAGCTGGCCTGCGGCGACGTGGGCGAGGGGCGCTTGGCCGAGGTGTCGGCGATCGCCGACGCGGTGGAGCTCGAGGCGCGGCGCGTTGCGTCGCTCGCAGGCGTGCGCGTGCTCGTGACCGCCGGCCCCACCCGCGAGCCGATCGACGCGGTGCGTTTCATCGGTAACCGTTCGAGCGGCCGCCAAGGCTACGCGATCGCGGAAGAGGCCGCTCGCCGGGGTGCGACGGTCACGCTCGTCAGCGGACCCACGTCGCTGCCGGATCCGTTCGGCGTGACCACCGTTCGCGTCGGAACCGCCGCCGAGATGCTCGAGGCCGCCGAGGCTGCGTTCGGTGTCGCCGACCTCGTCGTCGCTGCCGCGGCGGTGGCGGACTTCCGCCCGGTGTCGACGGCCGCCGGCAAGCTGAAGAAGGCAGACGCTCCATCTACGGTCGAGCTCGAGCGTACGGTCGACATCCTCGCCACCCTGGGTGCGCGTAAGGACGGTCGCGTGCTCGTGGGCTTCGCGGCCGAGGCGGGCGATCCCGTCGCCGCTGCGCGCGAGAAGCTCTCTGCGAAGAACCTCGACCTCGTGGTCGCCAACGACGTGACCGAGCCCGGGGCGGGCTTCGAGTCGAGCACGAACCACGTGACCCTCGTCACCGCCGAAGGCGACGAGGCGTTGCCGATGATGGACAAGCGCTCCGTCGCGCGAGCGGTACTCGACCGCGCACGGACGATCATGGAAGGCGGAACACGATGACGATCGAAGGACCTGCCAAGAAGCTCTCCGCCTACGTGGGCGAGAACGATCACTACGACGGCAAGGAGCTCTACACCGCGCTCGTCGACGCGGCCCGCACGGCTGGCTGCGGCGGCGCCACGGTGCTGCGCGGCATCTCGGGATTCGGGGCCACGAGCCGCATCCACGCGCGCCACGACCTGCGCATGAGCTCCGACCTCCCCGTGGTCGTTCAGGTGATCGACGTGGAGCACAAGGTCATCGCGCTCGGGGAGGTCTTCAAGGCGATGGTGGGGGACGGGCTGATCACGATCGAGGACATCACGGTGCTCCAGTACCGCGGCGGCGTGACGGGCGGGCCGTCGTAGCAAACGAAATCCGTGCGCAGCGCTCCTTGCCGTGGGGCATGCGCTCGTCGTAGGATTACGACCTGCCGCCGCCGCTTCTTCGCGGACGAAGGCAGCAACTAGTTCGGGCTGTGGCGCAGCTTGGTAGCGCACTTGACTGGGGGTCAAGGGGTCGCAGGTTCAAATCCTGTCAGCCCGACCATAGACTTTTCGCAGGTGGAGAGCTCGCTCCGGGCAACCGGGACGAGCTCTCGCCGCGTTTGAAGCCCGGTATGCAGGGCGCGCCACGCGATCGTCGCCTCGACTTGCTCGGGCAACTACAATCCGAGGATGACGGCAGCGAGACGGGCTGCCGGGACGTCTCACGATCGAGAAGGATGCGATGAAGCCGCGGGTGTTGGTGGTCGGTGGGGGAGCGGCAGGACTGACGGCGGCGATAGCGGCCGCGCGGCTCGGCGCCGCCGTCACGATCCTCGAGGGCGGTGCCCGCGTCGGGAAGAAGATCCTCGCGAGCGGCGATGGACGCTGCAATCTCACGAACGTCTCCGCGGCGCCCTGGGCCTACAACCACCCCGACTTCGTCGGACCTCTCCTCGGCAGGTATCCCTATGAGGCCGTCCGGGACCTTTTCGCCGGCATGGGGCTGATCACGTCCGCGGACGGTGAGGGGCGAGTCTACCCGGCGTCGAATGCAGCGGGTTCCGTCCTCGACGTTCTGCGTCTGGAGTGCGCGCATCTGGGTGTCGAGGAGCACTGCGGGTTCGAGGCAGTGCGCGTCGAGGAGAACTCCGAGGTGTCCGGCTTCGTGGTGTCTTCCCGGGGCGGCGATACGCTCGGAGGGGACAGTGTGGTCGTCACGACCGGCGGTGGCGGCTCGATCCTGACCGCGGCCGGGCACAGCCAGATCCCGAACGTGCCCGTTCTCGCTCCGATCAGGACGGACACGGCGCCGATCCGAGGTCTTACCGGCGTTCGCGTGAAGTGCGCGGCTTCGCTCTACGCCGAAGTCTGCGACGACGGGTCAGGCGGCGAGCCCGTCGCGAGCGAGCGCGGCGAACTGCTGTTCCGCGACTACGGCGTGAGCGGCATCATGGCCTTCGACCTCTCCCGGTACCTCGAAGGACGGTGCGCCATCTCGATCGACTTCTTCCCGGACGCCGCTGTCCGCGAAGTCGAGGCGATGATCTCCGAGCGCTGCGCCGTGCTCGGATGGCGGACGGCCGAGACGTTCTTCGCAGGCATGCTCCACGACCGGGTGGGGCGCGCGGTCTTGCGGGCAGCACGCGTCGATGCGGCGACCCCTGTTTCCCACATGCCCCAGGCGCGGATCGCCGCGCTTCTCAAGGACTTCCGGCTCATCGTCGTCGGCAGGGGGGACGCCAGGCAGGCGCAGGTCACGCGCGGTGGTGCGTCCATCGAGGAGTTCGATCCGAACACGATGGGATCGCGGCTGGTGCAGGGTCTGTTCGCCGCGGGCGAGGTGCTCGACATAGACGGCCGAAGCGGTGGCTTCAACCTTCATTGGGCGTGGGCGTCGGGCACCGTCGCCGGCGAGGGAGCAGCGCGTTGGGCTGCGATGCGAGTTGCCGCTCGTGGCGCCGGCGCGCCGG